>JBIPNA010000131.1:0-9143 GCA_044375665.1 Catalimonadaceae bacterium | reverse complement strand
CTCCATTAACGGCAAGCGAAAAATCAAGATGGGTAATATCGCCAACATCGGAAAGATCCAGAAACTCCGAAACCGGTGCCGATTGGTTGAACCCTTTAGAAATTTCCCATGGAAGTCCCTTTGCCTTCAGGCTGGTTTGAAGGTCACGGGCGGTGAAGTCAATCCCCAATCCCACTGCGTCAAAATAACGGTGAGCAAGGTTGGGTTGGATGTACTTGCCTTCTTTGCAAATACGAAGTACGATTTCAACTTCGTGGTGGAGATCTTTGGTGAATTCCGGGTAATACACCGGCTCATTGTTTTTTACCAAAGCAGTGTCTGGCTTGATAAAGATAACCGGCTGGTCCGGCTTTTCGTTTTGCAGCTCCCGGACATGGGCTGCATAATTCCTCCCCACACAGAAAATTTTCATAAGCGATGGGGCAAAAATATTTCTATGTTCGGCCATCTCAAATTCTATTTTTGCCCTTTGCCAATAAATTATCCAATGATGCAATGGAAATCAGCACTGCTTGGGTCCACTCTTTTGATCCTCAGCCTCTTTGGTTGCGTGTACAATACCAGGGAAGCCGCCAAACCTGTGGAAACCAACACCTGCGATACTACTATAAAGTACAATTACGATTCTGTGGTCGTTGTCATGACCCGACAAGGTTGCCTCGACTGCCACATTGAAGGCGGCAATTCCCCGAATCTGGAATCAAAGACTTTGCTGACGAACTTTATCCGATCGAACGAAACCCGGTTTCTGAAAGCAGTTCGGTTTGAAGGAGCCTCTCCCATGCCAAAAGGTGGAACAAAAATGCCCGACGCCGACCTGGCAGTTCTTGAAAAATGGATTTGCCAGGGAATGAAATAAACCATGAAAAAAACACTATACCTTCTTCCCGTTCTGCTTTGCTGGAGTTTTTTGACTTTTGCCCAGGACGATTTGCTGAACATGTTGGACAATGCTGGTCCGGCCAAACCGGAGCCTGTAACCGCTACTTTTAAAACCACCCGGGTCCTTAACGGACACAGCATTGAACAGGTAGCTAAAAACCACCTGGATTTTCGCATCAACCACCGGTTTGGAACCCTTAACTCAGGGATAGATGAATTCTGGGGACTGGACTATGCCCGGATCCGATTGGGACTGGAATATGGGATCAATGACTGGTGTATGGTAGGCATTGGCAGAAACAACCTGGGGCGGAAAGCCTGGGATTATTTCGGGAAGTTGCGCCTATTGAGGCAAACCAAAACCAATTCCATGCCAATCAGCCTTTCTTACCATACTTCTGCTGCAGTAGATGTTTTAAAAATAACCAACAGCAAAAAGCTGGTCGACAGGCTTACGTATACCCACCAGCTCCTGCTGGCAAGAAAAATAACGGATGGCATTTCAATCCAGCTTTCCCCTACATTCATCCACCGGAACCAGGTAGAGACACCCAACCTCGACAACGATCTGTTTGCTTTGGGTATCGGTGGCCGCTTTAAAATTACCCGGAGAACTTCTTTCAATGTGGAGTATTTCCATTTGTTCAATCCGAAAAAAGTATCGAACGAAAAACTTGTCAATTGCCTTAGTGTAGGTTTTGATATTGAAACCGGCGGCCATGTCTTTCAACTTCATTTCACCAACTCTTTAGGTCTGATCGAAAAAGACTTTATCGCCAACACTTCCAACCGTTGGGATAAGGGAGACATCAGCTATGGGTTCAATATTTCCCGAACCTTTAGTTTTAAGTAAAGCAAGGGTAAAACTACTCCTTCAGGATCTTTCCCGAATAGGTTTGTCCATCAATTCGGGCATGGTAAAAGTAAAGGCCAGGTGTAAGGGCCGACACATCAATACCCTGGCCGAAACGGACCTGGTTTTTTAAAACTTCTTCTCCCCTTAGGTTTACCAAACGGATTTCAGCCAAATCAAAAGTTTGCTTGAGGTACAGGGTTTGACTGGCCGGGTTGGGCCAGGGAGCAAGGGTGTGGTTGGCAAGGAAACCCATTTTTGGCCGGGACAAAGTGAGCAGAGGGGTCCCCGTATTTGTGATTTTGGCGAAAAAGTAATCTTCCCGGAAATTGGTATGCAATGAATCGTTAGCCGCAGTCCCACCCAAAATAGCCGATTCATCATCGAAATAGACGAAAAGGCCTAAATTCAATCCCCAAATAACGCCTCTTGACGCCAAAGTGTCTACTAAAGAAATATGCCAAATTGGGGTGCTATCTTCCCCCAAGCGCCAAAGGGTATAGGGCAACTGATTGTAACCGCTCAGAATCGAACCATCCTTTTGGCATTCAGGCGGTATAAATCCCCCTGATAATTTTTGACTCCAATTGATTTCATAATTGGAGTCAAGGCTGGCCGTAACGGATGGAATGTTTAGGCCATACATCGCATATCCTTTTTTGGGCATTTGCTTGACATACCCTGAGACAAAATTCCGAAAAATCGGGCTTTGGTACCACTCCCGAAAAACAGGATTTGATCCATCCGGACTTAACTCATAGGAAGCAATCCTGCTTCCAACATGGCCACTGACAAGGTAGTTTCCATTGGGCATTTGTTCTACATGATTCCCCCTGCAATTCGGGTGGCCCGGGTTTAGTTCTACCCAATTGTCCAGCGTCCCATCCTTTTGCTGACGAAGGAAAAACATGCTGGTCTGACCTGGAAACCCTAATCTGGGCTTTGTTCCAGCGATGATTAAACTGCTGTCTTTTCCCATAATGGAAGCACTGGGATAAAAGCCCCTCAAGCTTAAAATGGAGTCCCTTCTGTAAATAAACCCATCTCTTGTCATGCGTATCAATACCAATCTCCGATGAACCGATTCTGTCAACGATTCTGTCAAAAAATTAATCCGGACATCCCCATAATGATCGATGGCCATGCTGTAAATGGTTCCGTATGGAAACTCCCTGGTAAAAATGGAATCCCCATTCTGGTCGATCTTCATTAAAAAACCCTTATTGTAAATATTATAGCCGAAATTCGGGAACCTATGACTACTGCCTCCTGCAAATATTTCATTGTCCAATCCTTTGACCATGCTGAACATCATATCCGTCTCGAAGACCCGATGTTTCTTCACCCATGGGATGCTTTGACCAGATACATTGGATAGAACCAGGACAAAAACTGTTGCCGAAAAAATCCGGCAACAGTTTTTAGATACATTTTTGCTTTTGAAAAACATAATTCTTCTTAATGTTTGACGACCCACTTTTGGGTTCCTTGCGGAATCCCATCGACCAAAAGACGAACAATAAAAACGCCCGAAGGAGATTTGCTTCCATCCAGATGAAGCTTCAATCGTCCCCGTTCTTCGATCAGGATGTTCTGCAACACCTCACCTCCAACCAGATTAACTATCTGAACGACAGCCGATTTTGATTCTTTGGAGATTTGAAGATCTATTGTGGAGGCTCCCACGGATGGGTTGGGTATAGGAACCGAAATCCCGTTTTTAGCAGAACCCAAAATATCCTCATCCGCCAAAACCACTGAAATTCTGGCTGGAAACAAATGAACTTCCGGATCTGAAAAGTTTTCGCAGGCAAAATCATATCCTTGCGTACCCAAAGGAACTCCATCGCCTTTCGTTGCAACCTTTAAGCTATTAGGACTTGGATAAAAAAATGTAACCGGACCTTGCAAGCTAGCACCCCAGCCGACGAATTCATTGTTGTACCTGTAATACTTTACCGTAGTGGAATTTTGATTCTCAATGGCAATCCAGCCCGGACTGTTGGGCCAACCAATTCCTTGTTCAGAGCTATGAAGCTCTGCCTCTCCAAATTCGTTTTCATGCCGAAAGGATCGATCAAAGCCCGGCTTTACAGGCCAAACATTGGCCCCGGGATAGGCCCGGTTTTCCAATTCAGTAGAAGTTGCTCCTCCGATTTGTTGACTATAAACTATAGCTCCATCATAAGTTTGAAGGTTAACTCCCTCGCCAATCACCAATCCTTTCCGTATCAATGCATTCCGGGATGGTTGTGGTGAATTGTCAAACCGGTTGCAATTCAGACGGAAGTCAAGGGGAAGCGTTGATCCAGACTCCTGATTTTGAAGGTTGATGGCTACCGACAGATCCTGAAAGTGGTTGCCAACGACATGAAGTCTTGCCGTCTGCTCCTGAACGAAGCTTCCTTGAATGCCAGCCCTGAACACATCGGACTTTGCTTCTTCGCCGGCAGGCCCAAAAATTGAGTGTTCCACAGTCATCTTGTCTCTGTTTACAATTCCTTCAACACGCTTAAACGATCCGGCAATCTGAAGTCCGGAAGTCAGGTCATAGTAGGGAGGGACTTGATTGGGAAGGTTGAATTTACATCCTTTTATCCGGGTTTTTCCTTTTGATACGTCGATACCGGTCCGGAAAATGTTGTCAAAAGTGCAATTGACAAAGCCCATTTCCTGGTTGGCTGATACCCCATCAAGATTGACCCGAACTCCGAAAATGGCATTTGAAAATTTATTGTTGGCAAACTGTGAAAATTCCGTTGCCACTTTGGAAACCGGGAAACTTGAATTTCCCAGTATTTCCATTCCGGTATGGGTGATAAACCATGCCCGGGGGTCTTCGCCCCTCTTGTGATAAGGAATTTTCATTTCCCTGGGATCGCTGTCTAAACTACAATTTCGGATGCGATGTAAACTGGCTGCACTTCCATTCGACACCTTTCGGTTGATAAGTCCGGTATAACAGTTTTTAAAATGAATACCTTCAATCAAAGCACCCTGGTTGCCCAAAGTCATCTCCACATCTAATCCAACTTGGGCATCCTCAATCCTGCTTTGATTCTCGGAACCGGTTTCTACAAAAACAACCCTGTTTATATTCTGTAAACGAATTCCTCCCCATATTCTCTTGTTCACAGAGGAAAATGAAGTACTTTTTACCAAAAGTGAACTTGATGATCCTGATAATGTGAGGTATGTACCACGAACAAATCCCGGAGAAGCTCCAAGAATCAAGGCTGACTCCGACTCCTGTACATTTTGAACATGTCCCCGAACAAACACCTCAGCATCTTGAAAGGACAATTTTCCACTTGTCCAAAGCAGGTCATGGTGCAGGTAGACTTTTCCGGAATACGTTTGATTCCCAGAATTAGAGCCTGTCGTTGGATCCATAAAACGTTGCTGGCCAAGCAAGGTAAATGTACTGGCTACTTTACATCCGTCACTGTATTCCAGAATCATTTTATACACCCCATCCTGCCTGCAGGCTGACGCACCAGGAAAAGGATCGTAAATATTTAAGGGATATGTTTCATCATATAACATACCGGCCTCAATCAGATCGTTTTCGTAGTAAATTTTGTATTCCTGCAACATTTCTTTTTGATAAACAGCCACCAGATCAAAATCGTTGGGATATGCTGGATCCAAAACGGGTTGAATTTCAAGAGGGTGGCTGTCTTCGATAAGGACCCGAACCAACCTCGGCTGGCTTCCGCATGGAGACCCATCCAAGGCTCTGGCTATCAGGCTAAATTCATATAGGCCTGGTTTCAACTGATCAAAAGACAAATCGCCTTGAATCTCTCCTGAAATTCCTGTTCCTGACCAGAAATATCCAATTTCCGAGGACCCGGTGTATTCTACGCCAGTGGGAGAAAACAAAAAACCATTTCCGCTACAAAACTTCAACTCAATGGGATTCTCATCCAGGTTGCCAGTCAGTGGGTTCAAATAGGAAAAGTCTGGTGCTGAAGTAAAAAGATTGGGATTTTTGATCAGCTTGATCTGGCCACGGGCTTTACAACCAAGATAATCCTCAACAATGACTTCAATTAACCGTACCACTTGTTCATCGAGAGCTGGTTCGGGCATAACAAAAAGTAAAAACCGGGGATCATCAGGATCTGGGTTGAGTAAAACCGGATTAAACGGATCTGTAATATCGGTCCAGGTTATTCCAGTTGTCCCTGGGGCCACAAATAGCTCTAAGGGAACTTTTTTTACCCCTGCACAAATTTCGATTTCCGGCTGAACAACGCCCTTTTGCCCGATTTCAACCAACAACTCATTGATTTCAACCTGCATACTGCCAACCCGATTACATGACAATGGATCAGCAGGATTGCGGCCTGTAACTTTTACCCGATACGTGCCTGCTTCACTCCAGGCCTGCTCAAGCGATGTAACACCGAAAAAGTTGCCAATACTTTCCAATTCCCAAAAATATTCCCATCCGGATTGAGGATTGGGAACTTCAAAATGCAATGTCTTGCCGGGACAAAACGGCGCCGCGGAAACCTGAATTTCCAGGGGTTCTGATTCATAAATATTGGCTTGAAGAACGGAAGGAGCGGACAAGCAACCATTGATTCCCGGGTATTGGTAAATCAAACTATAATTCCCCGCCGGGAGCCCTTCATCTGAAAGGTCTTCCGCACTGGCCTGATTGAATACAAAACCTGGTGTGCAATTCGGGTTTGCTGTTCCTACACCCTGGCCAGACCATGTTCCACTGTTATGGGGTAGTGGCAAAGCAACGCCACAATCCATTCTTTGACGGCACAAGGAAATAGGTTGAAATGCTACCGACTGAGGTCTGGGCAATACGGCAACTAAAAACTGACTTTGTATCGGACTATACATTCCATTGCAAAGCCTAACCATAGATTCAAGGGTATAAATACCAGCATGATTCAACGTCACTGCGCCAATATTCAATGAATTTCCATTTCCAAATTGGCCAAAAAGCGGATGGGACCAGGTTCCGAAGAAACCTTCCACGCCAGGTCCAAAAGTTGCAGTTAAATTCAGGGCAGCCCCTTCGCATACAGGATTCGGTCCTAAAATCTGAATTGTGGGCATAAGCACTTCAACTTTTATGTCATCTCTTACTACCACAGTTGCATTTCCTACTGTAATTTTCAATGTATAAATTGCTGTGGTACCAGGACTTACTGTAATAGTTTTTCCATTACCGATCAAAGTGGCACCCTCATACCAGGTCCAAACTGCATTCAGGTTGTCAAAATAGGCCATCCGGCCTGCAAAACCTGGAATACCCGCATCGAAACTTAACTGGATTGATTCCCCTGGTCCAATCTTTTTACATAAAGGCAGAATTTCTGATGGGACACGAACCAGACTCGTTGATCTCACATAAACATAGCTTTGCCTTTGAGGATCCATGGAAGCACTGGTCAAATCTCCGAAGTTCAAAATGGGTACTACCGGACCACCTGGATTTAAATAGGTAATGGAAAACTTCCTCAGATTTTCAGATCCTTCCAAAGCATGAAATTGCTGAAGATCCACCCAGTTTGAAGAATTGTTCAAACCATTACTCTGGTCAGGCCATTCTGTATTTTCTGCCAATGCATTGTTTTGACTCAAAACCTTTGAACGAATGCTTCTGTTGACAACACGGGTTCCAGATGCGGTACGCACGGAAATGACGCTAAAAAATACTTTCCTGCCTGTGGAGGAGCTGGCCTCTTCTACGGTCTGACTAATTTCCTCATTACCGGAAGGACCAGAACAACCTATTCCAACCAAGTGCCCAGGATTCGTCATTGGACTCAAATTTCGACCAGGGCTCCAAAGATTGTGGTTCGACAGGCTATAATTCCCAAACAAAGAGCTTGAAAAGACATCGGGTGTTCCCATACTACCGTACCACATGGAAAGTTTATCTACCTCATTGTAGCCACTGACCAAATTGGTGCTCCTTGTAGTAAACAGGGGGTTACACAGTAAATTTAATTCCTGTGCAGCTTTCTTACAAAGTGCATTAGACAAAATTTCATTACCTTCTCCTGATCCAAAAATGGCGTTCTCACCATGCAACTGACTACCAGAAAGCAGAGAAAATGTCCTTGAAGAATATTCCAGGTTAATTTGCCCATCAGAGAGTACACTGCCTTGAACAATAGAGGCCTCAATCCTGGCTGTTCCCCTGGAAAACAAAAAAACATTCTCAGGCTTCAGTCCTCCCTGCACAAAAATCCGGGAATTGCGGATGTCCAGGCCATTGGGGAAATAAAACCTGAAAAACTGCAAGGAGTCGCCAACCAAAATGATGGAATCAGACTCGATAACCGGATTGGGAACATTGTATTGCCCTGGTGGAATGTTTAGCTGGCCCGACAAAACCAGATCCGGTGTTGGAGCCACCGCCCTGTGATTCAGCAAAAATTTCCTTCGGTTAAGGAATGCCTGCTGAGCTGCCTGCCCATCTGAGATCAAGGCAGAAGCTGGTTCTACAGTTCCGCTAAGAACAGGAGCCAACATCTGAGCCTGGCAAAAGTACCCGCCGCCGATAACGCCGTTCACCGCTACTATCTGGGCCTGGTCGGTCGGCAAAGCGGCAATGGGTCCCTGAAAACCAAGGTACTTGCGCACCGTTTGTCCGGATTGGTCTGATACGTCAACATAATTATCCCAGCCCGGGCTTGACATCAAAACCGAATCGCAACCAGGATTTATGCAGGTATCGGCAGCACTCCAGTTAAACTGGTAAGGAGGCACACCGCCCGAAGCAGTGGACCATGATATCCACTTATTGCCAAAAGGGGCTGTGAAAACTTCAACCGTAAGCAAGGTGGATGGTTTTGCCCATAAGGACTTTGTAGCCAAATGGGATTTGCCTGTGGGATTTGGGATCCGGGACCCCAAATTTTTACCTGATGTACCAGCCTGCAGTTCCGATCCGACCGGGAAGCACATCCATAAAACGAAAAAAAGTAGCGAAATTTTCCAGGAATGGTTTGCCCTGGCGCAAGTGAGGGAAATGGGAATTGCCCCCGGTGAGTTGGAAATTTTATTCATCCTTTTAGTTAGTTAGAAAATGAAAAAGGCCGTCTGTATGCAGGTGCTTTCTGGCATTCCATCCCTTAACCGGTACAGATCAGGAACCAGAAGTCCCTTGCAATTGGATGTTGCAATAGTGCGAAACAGGATTGAAAAACAGCCCGACCAATTATCCGTTGGTAGGATTTAATTATCCGGCTGCATTTTTCGGCTCCCAATCGGGCCCGGAAGCAGGACAAAGGCCAGGGTTCACTTTTGAAAAAACACCCGATCAATCCCTGAAAAAGGATGCTTGATTGGAAGGGTCAGGAAAAGGGGGAGGGCAGGAAGCCAGGTTGTCTGGGAAGGGAAGGCCAGGATATGGATTTAAACCAGAAAA
>JBIPNA010000130.1:0-9162 GCA_044375665.1 Catalimonadaceae bacterium | reverse complement strand
CAAGTGCCGTATTACTACCCAACAAACCGGTAGCTACCTCGTTCATGGTTCCATCGCCACCGGCGGCTATACAAACATCGGCATGGTCCCTAACCGCCTCCTCTGCCAATTGAACGGCATGTCTGGGATATCGGGTCGGCCGAATCTGCAAATCGCCACCCTCAAAATTCAAACGAAATGCTTCCCTGAGTTGATTCTCTGAGGGAAGGACTGTTTTGGGTCCCCCTGCCTTTGGATTGAAAATCAACACTACTTTCATGGAACAAAAAAGCCCCGACTTTGCGGGGCTAAACTAATCTTGATTAATTTTTTAGCTGGAAACCAAAGCTTCAGCACCACCAACAATTTCGAGAATTTCTGTGGTAATCGACGCCTGGCGGGTCCTGTTATACATCAGTTTCAACTCTTTGAGTAATTCACCTGCATTTTCAGTTGCTTTATCCATTGCCGTCATCCTGGCACCTTGCTCTGCTGCATTGCTATCCAGAACTGATTTAAACAATTGCATACCAAGGGCCTTGGGAATAAGTTCGGTCAAGATCTCTTCTTTTCCTGGTTCGTACAGGTAATCTGTTTGTGCAGATCCTGATTCTTGTGCAGGTGTAAAGGGAAGGAATGCTTCCTCGCGGACAATCTGAGTAGCAACATTCTTGAACTCATTATATATCACTACCACACGATCAAACTTACGATCAACAAAACCATCCATCATCCATTGCGCAGCTTTCTGAACGGATGCATATTTCAAATCAGCGAAAAGCAGGTGAAAATCACCGTTAACTCTTGGCAAACGTTTGCTGAAATAATCATAACCTTTCTTTCCAATACAAAGCATGGTGACTTCTTTTCCAGCGTAGGTTTCGTGGTAAAGATGAGAAGCAGCTTTGATTACATTGGCGTTGAAAGCCCCGCACAAACCTCTGTCAGAAGTTACAACCACAATCAGAATATGGTTTGGGTCGCGGACTTCCATAAATGGACTTTCAAAATCTGTACCTGCCGCAGCAGACAAATTCTGAAGCAAAGCGCTTAGCTTTTTGCTGTATGGTCGCATTTGAACGATGGCTTCCTGGGCTTTACGCAATTTCGCAGCCGCCACCATTTTCATGGCTTTGGTGATTTGTTGCGTGGATACCACCGATTGGATACGGATCCGGACCTCCTTAAGATTCGCCATTGGGATGCGGTTCGATTGTCAGTTAAAGTGTGTAACGGGTGGAAACTTCCCTGGCTACAGACTTGAGCACATCAGTTTGCTCTGCATCCAGTTTGCCTTTTCTTAACCCTTCAAGTGTTGACTTGTGGGCAGTAGACAAGGTAGCAAGGAAATCAACTTCGAAAGCCTTGATTTTGCTTGGAGGAACATTATCTACGAGACCAGTGGTACAGGCATAAATAATTGCCACCTGCTGCTCAACCGGAACGGGTGAGTACTGAGCCTGCTTCAACATTTCCTGATTTCTGCGGCCACGATCGATGGTCAACTTGGTTGCTGCATCAAGATCGGAACCAAATTTTGCGAAAGCTTCAAGTTCCCGAAATTGTGCCTGATCAAGCTTCAAGGTTCCTGCAACCTTCTTCATTGATTTAATCTGTGCGTTACCACCAACCCGTGAAACCGAAATACCTACGTTGATGGCAGGACGAATACCTGCATTGAACAAGTTGGTTTCAAGGAAGATCTGTCCGTCAGTAATCGAGATTACATTGGTAGGAATATATGCTGATACATCACCCGCCTGTGTTTCAATAATGGGAAGGGCTGTAAGCGAACCACCACCTTTCACCAGACTTTTGATGGAATCAGGCAAATCGTTCATATTCTTTGCGATTTCATCAGAGGCGTTAATTTTCGCAGCACGCTCCAACAGACGGCTGTGAAGATAAAATACGTCTCCAGGGAAAGCTTCGCGGCCCGGAGGACGACGCAGCAACAGGGATACTTCGCGATAGGCGACCGCCTGCTTGGAAAGATCATCGTAAACCACAAGGGCAGGTTTACCGGTATCCCGGAAAAACTCACCGATAGCGGCTCCGGTAAACGGAGCAAAAAACTGAGTAGGAGCAGGATCTGAAGCCGATGCTGCAACAACTACAGTATAAGGCAAGGCTCCACCCTTTTCAAGAGCATTAACCACCTGAGCTACTGTGGAGGCTTTCTGGCCAACAGCAACATAAATACAATAAACCGGCTCACCCTTTTCGTAAAACTCCTTCTGATTGATGATGGTATCAATCGCTACAGCAGTTTTTCCGGTCTGGCGATCTCCGATAATGAGCTCCCGCTGTCCTCTTCCTACCGGAATCATGGCATCAATGGCCTTAATTCCTGATTGTAAAGGCTCGGTAACAGGTTGACGGAAGATTACCCCCGGAGCTTTACGCTCGAGTGGCATCTCATACAAATCGCCTTCCAAAGCACCTTTACCATCGATGGGATTACCCAAACCATCAACGACCCGGCCGCATAAACCATGACCGGCCTTAACTGAGGCAATTTTCCTTGTTCGTTTAACGGTGTCACCTTCCTTTACCAGGGAGGAATCACCGAACAATACTGCACCAACGTTGTCTTCTTCCAGGTTCAAAACCAAACCTGTCAAGCCGTTTGGAAAGCTCAAAAGCTCCCCCGACTGCGCTTTTGTCAGCCCGTAGATCCTTGCTACTCCATCCCCTACCTGAAGGATGGTGCCGGTTTCTTCCAGTTCGGCTTCTGATTTGGCATTTGCCAGTTGTTCTCGCAGGATTGCGGATATTTCATCCGGTCTGATATCTGCCATAGTTGTTCTATTTAGCGATTAAATCAAATCAATTTTGGGAATGTAGGAAGTATCAACCAACTGTTCCCGCAGTTTGGTCAATTTGGTTTTGACGGACTCATCGAGTTGCAATCCCTGCACTGAAAGAACAAACCCACCAATCAATGATGGATCAATTTTTTCTTCAAGAATTATATCTCCACCAGCCATCATTCGTGCTTTTAAAGCAAGAGCGTTACGCAGGTCTTCAGAAAGATGACCAGCAGATACAAGCTTTGCATCTTTGATTCCCTTTCTGAGTTTATCTTCCTGAATAAAAGCTGTAGCGATCGAAGGCAGCTCACGCTCCCGTCCTTTGGATACGATCAGCTTGAAGAACAAGGAGGTCAGTTCCTGAAAAGAAGACCCGAAAACCGCGACCAAAATGCTTTGTTTCCTGGAACCCGATAGAATTGGACTTGCAATTGCATTGGCAAGACTCCGGTTCTCCAGCAATGTTCTCTGAAAATATTGGATATCTGCAAGAATCAAATCTACGGTACCCTTTTCAAGTGCCATTTGATAAAGGGCCCTTGCGTATCGTTCTGCTGCTTTGAAATTTGCCATAAAACCAGCCTCCCGGTATTAATTTGAAGAGGTATGAGAAACCAAAAGATCTTTAACCAATTGCTGTTGAGATACATCTCCAGACAGGTTCTTCCGGATAACCTTTTCTGCAATCAATAAAGATGTGTCTGCAAGATAATTCTTCAACTCAGCAAGAGCAGCTTCCTTGCTGATCTCTATTTCTGAGCGGGCAGAATCGATTAAAGCCTGAGATTCTTTATGCGCCCTATCTTTTGCATCCTGCACCAAAGTAGCTGCAACATGCTGTGCGTCCTGAAGCATTTTATCTCTTTCTTTTCTGGCTTCGTTAAGAAGACGCTCATTGTCAGATTTCAGACTGGCCATTTCTTCTTTTGCCTTCCTTGCCTCCGAAAGTGCATTTTCAATGCTTTCCTCACGCTCCTTCAAACCGGAAATAATGGGTTTCCAGGCGAAACGGGACAAAACAAACAATAGAACCAGGAAGGTAAGAAGCTGCCAGAAGAGCAGTCCAAAATCAGGTGTTACTAAATTCATTTTTCAGTTCGATTAAAGGAAAAAGAAAAGTCCCGGCCCGAACGACCGGGACAATTCACTACTTGTTCATGATCAGGAAGCAGATTACTGCGGCAAAAAGAGCCACACCCTCGATAAGGGCTGCTGCAACGATCATGGCACCCTGGATTTTTCCGGAAGCCTCAGGTTGACGGGCAATGCCTTCTACGGCAGAACCACCGATACGACCGATTCCAAGTCCTGCACCCAATGTGACAAGACCTGCACCGATTCCTGCGCCCATTACATCAAAACGGGCTACTTCCAATAACAAAGCGAAAATTGTGCTAAGCATGAGGTATATGATTAAACTGAAATTGAAAAAACAAATTAATGATGATCGTCGTGGTGCTCATGTTCTGCTACTGCCTGCCCGAAATACATGGCAGAAAGCAACGTGAAAACATACGCCTGAAGGATAGCTACAAACAACTCCAACATGCTCATCACGGTGGAAAAAAGAGTCGCAGCTAATCCAACAAATACACTTTGAAAAATGAAGGTAAGTCCCAGAAGACTTAAAATGATTACGTGGCCGGCGGTGATGTTGGCAAACAATCGGACCATTAAAGAAAAAGGCTTTGACAAAATCCCAACCAATTCCACTGGTAACATAATGGGCCTTAACCACATCGGAATTCCGGGTGTCCACAAAATATGCATCCAATAATCTTTGTTTCCTGAGAAAACAGTGATTATCAGAGTGATGAAAGCCAGACAAAAAGTAACTGCTATGTTTCCTGTAAGGTTGGCTCCCCCTGGTACCAGCCCAAGAAGATTATTAAACCATATAAAGAAGAAAACTGTAAGCAGATAAGGCAAAAATCGTTCGTGTTTTTTACCAATGTTGGGAACGGCAATTTCGTCCCTTATAAAAACAATAATGGGCTCAAAAAAAGATTGTATCCCAGAAGGAGCGGCACCAGGACGCTTTCTGTATCCGGCTGCTACTGAGAAAAACACCCCGAGCAACAAGCCTACACTTATAAAAAGTGAAGCAATGTTTTTGGTAATGGAGAGGTTAAACACTTTAACTGCATTAGGAGCGGCAGGGGCGTGTGGATCAGACAGAAAACTAAAAATGGCTCTGTTTGGATCCGTAGTTACCAGCTTGCCATGATGGTCTACCACGTAGCCCTGATACACCGGACTCTCATGGGCTCCTTCGTGGCCTTTAAGATGGCCGAAAGAAAATATTTCAAGACCCCTGTCGGCCGAATATAAAATTACAGGCAAAGAAATACTCAAATGGGTTTTTCCTAAAGTCGCAAAATGCCACTCATGCGCATCCCCGATGTGATGAAAAATCATCGTAGAAATGTCGAATTTTTTTTCTGCCTCATGACCAGCATCGGAGGCTTTTGCGCCAAAACCAAATCCTGTGAGGAGGACCAGAAAAAACTGGAAAAACTTGGTTTTGAATAGGTTATTCTTCATCCGGATGTACTTTCTCTCGAATCGGGGCGCAATATAGAGAGAAACCTTTTGATTTCCAGAATTTCAAAAATCAAATACAAAATTAGGAAGGTACCTGCTGCCTTATTTGACTGTTCCGGGTGCTTCAGAATAAATACCAGGAAAAGGGTCAGAGAGGAAAGCATTTTTACCACCATACTCAAAATATAAATCATGAGTGGTGGCTGGTCAATCACTTTCAGAAACCAGCGGGAAAGAAAAAATGAAACGAAAAAAATCCCCCCGATTCCGGGTAAAAACCAACCAATGGCCAGGCGGGCTATTTCGGATGCGGGGGGATAATCCTGAAGCATCCAGGCAATTCCCATTAAACCAAAAAAAACCGCCAGGAGATTGCGCATTTCTTCTGAGACAAAGGACCTACCTGTCAGGGGTGCTGATTAAATATCAATTCGGGCGTACTTGGCATTCCGCTCTATAAACTCTCTTCTTGGCGCAACCTCATCACCCATCAGCATGGAAAACAAATGATCGGCTTCAGCAGCAGACTCAATGGTTACCTGTTTTAAGGTACGGTGCTCCGGATTCATGGTCGTTTCCCACAATTGTTCCGGATTCATTTCTCCCAAACCTTTGTATCGCTGAATGTTGACCGAATCTTCTTTTCCTTCTTTGGCAATTTCCCTGACGGCTCTGTCTCTTTGTTCTTCTGTCCAGCAGTAGCGCTCTTCCTTTCCTTTTTTGACAAGATACAAAGGAGGCTGGGCAATGTATACAAAGCCATTGTCGATCAGGTCTTTCATGTAACGGAAGAAAAACGTTAAAATCAGTGTCCTGATATGGGATCCATCGACGTCAGCATCGGTCATGATGATTACCTTATGGTATCTCAGCTTAACCATGTTGAGGGCCTTTTCGTCTTCCGGAGTACCGAAGCTTACCCCAAGCGCAGTGATGATGTTGCGAATTTCTTCGTTGTCGTAAATCTTATGCTCCTGAGCTTTCTCCACATTCAGAATTTTACCCCTTAATGGCAAAATAGCCTGAAATGCCCTGTTTCTTCCTTGTTTGGCGGATCCACCCGCAGAATCTCCTTCCACCAGGTATATTTCGCAAACCACCGGGTCACTGTCTGAACAGTCGGCTAGTTTTCCCGGAAGCCCGGATCCAGACAATACATTTTTTCTTTGCACCATTTCCCTTGCCTTGCGGGCAGCAATCCTCGCTTTGGCTGCCAGAATTACTTTGGAAACGATGGTCTTTGCCTCCCTTGGATGTTCTTCGAGATAGGTAGAAAGGATGTCAGAAACGCAGGTCTCAACTGCACCCATAACATCGCTGTTGCCAAGTTTGGTTTTGGTTTGCCCTTCAAACTGCGGCTCGGCGACCTTTACTGAAATTACAGCCGTTAGTCCTTCCCGAAAATCATCGCCTGAAATCTCAATTTTCTCTTTTTCGAGGATCCCGGATTTATCGGCATACGTCTTTAAAGTCCTTGTCAATGCCCGTCTGAAACCAGAAACGTGCGTTCCGCCTTCTATGGTATTGATGTTGTTGACATATGAAAACACATTCTCATTATAAGAATTGTTGTAGGTCATGGCTACTTCTACAGGAATGCCTCCTTTGTCGCCCTCCATGTAAATCGGCTCCGGCAAAAGCTGATCTCTGCTGGAGTCGAGGTAGCTGACAAATTCTTTCAATCCACCTTCAGAGAAAAAAGTCTCTTTCAGGGAATACCCGTCGGCGTCTTTTTCCCGATGATCTGTAAAATGAATCCGGATACCCCTGTTCAGGTAAGAAAGTTCCCGCATCCTGTTTGCTACGGTTTCGTACTTATATTCCGAAACTGTAAAAATGGTGCTGTCAGGGAGGAAGTGAACTTTGGTACCTGTTCGATCGCTCTCGCCGACAACTTTAACAGGATAGAGCGGGGCACCCATCGAATACTCCTGCCTGAACATTTTTCCCTCTCTTTCTACAGTCACTTCAAGATGGGAACTCAGTGCATTTACACAAGATACCCCTACCCCGTGAAGCCCGCCTGAAACTTTGTATGTATCCTTATCAAATTTTCCACCTGCGTGGAGGACAGTCATAACAACCTCCAAAGCCGACCGACCTTCTTTGGTGTGCATTCCTGTTGGAATACCGCGTCCATTGTCTGCAACGGTTACTGAGTTGTCCGGATTTATTTCGACGAAAATGTCTGTGCAATACCCAGCCATTGCTTCGTCAATGGAGTTGTCAACAACTTCCCAGATGAGATGGTGAAGGCCCTTGAATCCAATATCTCCGATATACATGGCAGGCCGTTTCCGTACTGCCTCCAAACCTTCAAGAACCTGGATATTATCCGCTGAATAATTGTCTTTTCTTTCTGCCACGATGTTTTTATTCAATCCATTTTATGGGGGCGCAAAACTACGATAATATCCGGTATACTGCGATGTCGATTCGGCAGGAAAAAAGGAATCAATGATTGATCCAGCGAATGGTTAGTTCAGGAAAAAACTGAATCAGAATACCATCATCGAGAACAAACCGGAAAGCTGCCAGGAACAATAAAAGTGCACCAAATGCAAACCAATTGACAGAGAGCTTCTTTTCGAGCTTCAAAATAGAAACTTCGTAAAAAAAACGCTGAGCGATGTACACTGGTACAACCGAGGTAAACATCATTAAAAATATCAATGATTCATTGTAGGTGATTCTCGGAGACTTAAGCGCTATCATCGTCAACGAGCCCAGGAACCAGGGCAAAAATACCACTGCGGTAATGAAACGGTTTCGCTTGTAGTTGATGAGCAAAGATTGGGAAATGGCCATCTGCAAAAAGAACTTCACGGATAGAAAGCCCACCAGGAACATACAAATGATGGCCCCAATAGCGATAAAATACTCAATCTCCACGGGAATGGCGGCCCAGTTTGATGCATGCCGGAAGCCCGACCTTGAAATTACCCCTGCTACATAAGCGCCAAAAAACAGATTAAAACCGTGGTGATACCCCCAAAGAAAAAAGAGCCTTAACCAGTTTTTGGTCTTCCGGAAAATAAAAAACAATCTGAGGCAAAGTATTCCAAAAAAAGCGCAGGCGACTGGTCCTGAGGCAAAAGTAAAAATGACATTGGGTTGATTCCACCACCACAAGGGAATATTAAAAACGGTTTTCCAATAGTGGATTTCTGTCGGAATCTGAAAGGTGGCTGCTATGCAGGCAGTCACGGTCATATAGGAGATATTATAAATCAGGTAACAGCCTACAAACATGCTGTAGGAATATACCGCCATTATAAAGAGCTTTGTTTTGTCGCTCTGGGGTGCGGCTTTCTCTAAATTAGATTCTAATGCCATGTAGTTCAGATAGAAGGCAGGATATCCTTGAGGTTAATTGGGACAGCAAAGTAAGAACTTTGGTTGCTCTATTCCAATTCATCGCGTTTTCGGCCTTTGCTCAGCCCATTTTTAAAAAATCCAACCTAAAGGAGCCCGACGTACTTCATCTTAAAACCGTAGGAAAAGTTGCTCTTCCCCAAACAGGGTTTAGAGTATATATTTCGCTTTCTGAGGTTTGCATGCTGAGCCGATACTACGCCCGGGTTTTTGAGAAAATGAGGCATCGGTTTCCGGAAATGACCTGGATTGGCGTTTTCCCAAATCCGTTTTCAAACGACAGCACCATAAAGCTCTTTGCTTCCCGAAACAACCTGAAATTCAACTTCTGCCGGGATTCTTTGGCCATTTTCTCCAAATCTGTGGATTGGACAGTGACGCCAGAGGCCTTGGTTTTGGGCCCGGAAAACAGTATTTTATTTAAAGGCCGGATAGATGATTTCTATGTGGC
>JBIPNA010000129.1:0-9167 GCA_044375665.1 Catalimonadaceae bacterium | reverse complement strand
CTGGTTTGTCCAGAAGTGGTTTTATTTCCGGCTTATATCCGGCAAAAGAGCAGAATACTTCAATCAGTTCGCGGAAGCTCGTGAGTTTCCCCATCCCGATATTGATGGCTGAACCGTCATGGATATTGTCCAGAGCCATCAGAATACAGTCAATGCAATCGTCGATGTGAACAAAATCCCTTCCCTGATAGCCGGTTCCCCAAACCTCAAAGGGATTTTCCTTTCTGGCCGCTCTGGCCGCAATGGCCGGAGTGGGGTAAGACAAATCCTGGTCTTCTCCATAACCAGAGAATGGCCGGACGCAGGCCACAGATATGCCGTAATTTCTGGCAGCAATCTGCGCAAGAAATTCACCAGTCAATTTTGACCAGCCATAGGTCATATCCGGTTGACCCATTTTGGAAAAATTTATGTCGGTTTCGGCAAGCGCAATGGCGGCGTTGTCGGTTTGAAGATCTATGGGATAAGCAGCCGAAGAACTTGGGAATAGGGCCCTGGTAGGTTTAAACCTGGTTATCCAGTAAAAGAATTCTGCATCAATGGCCAGATCCAAAGCCACCATCATGGGATCTCCCTCAATTTTGGAACGTCCTCCAACGATGGCTGCAAAATGAAATACATCATCAAATTTTAAGACCTCCACTCCGGTTTGTTCTCCGATCCAGGATGGGTTGAGATACCACTTCTGAAAAAAAGACCGGCAATCCATCTGAAAGTACAGCATTCTGTCGCCAATCCTGTGGTTGCCCTGTGTAGGCTGATTCCACTCTGTTGGCAGCCAGGTTTGCGGAGGTGTTCCAGTGGAGAGATCATCCACAAGGACCAATAAATCCGAGGTGGTTTTCAATAAGCGTTTTACCAGATTTCTCCCTACAAAACCGCAGGCACCGGTAACCAGGTGTATTTTCATTGAATTCAGAGCAAAAAGAGGCGCAAAAGTAGGGATTCCTTTCTTTCCCGGACAGGGAATTCCAGGCTTTGAAAAGGAAGATTTTTCCTTGGCCCGAAAAGTGATTTCTATTTTTGTTGCCCATTAAATATTCAATGATGAAAGCACCCAGACGCTTTGGCTCCATCCTTCGGTTGCCACCCGAAAATTACGCCCGATACAAAGAGCTCCATGCAGCAGTGTGGCCATCCGTCCTTGAACAAATCGAAAACAGCAACATCAGAAACTACAGCATTTACCATTGGGATGGTTTGCTTTTCAGTTACTTCGAATATGTAGGGGATAATTTTGAAAAGGATATGGCAGAAATGGCAAAAGATCCAAACACCCAGGCCTGGTGGGCCATCAATGAACCTTTACAGGAGCCTGTTGAAGGCAGAAAACCTGGCGAATGGTGGGCCGGAATGGAAGAATTGTTCCACTTCGGCGGCCAGTCATAGTTCCGTTAGGTTTAGATCACCGGTTGGCTGGTGTTCAAAAAAATGAACCCTCCCGGAAAAGCCCTGAAAATTTCTGACTCCTTTTGAAACAAAAGACAGGAGAATTTGCCCTTTCCGAAACGATTCCCATGCTTTTGAATCCGTAGGTTCGGGGTTTTCCTTTTCTTTGCGGCCCCGGGCGAGTTTGTAGTTGTCCGGAGTAGAACAAATTCTTATGAACATTCAGATTACCCTGCCAGATGGATCTGTCCGGCAGTTTCCAAAAGGGTCGACCAGCATGGATGTGGCCCTTTCCATTTCAGAAGGTTTGGCCCGAAACGTACTGGCTGCCAAAATCAATGGTGAAGTGGTTGAAAGCAACCGCCCCATCGAATCAGATGCTCAACTTCAGTTGCTTACCTGGAACGATACCGAAGGCAAGAAAACGTTCTGGCATTCATCTGCTCACCTCATGGCTGAGGCTATTGAAGCATTGTATCCGGGAACGAAATTCGGTATCGGACCGCCCATTGAAAATGGATTCTATTACGACATAGACCTTGGTGGCCAGCCTTTGGGTTCTGATGATTTTGAGAAAATTGAGCAGAAAATGCTGGAACTGGCCAGACAGAAAAACAATTTTGTCCGGATACCCAAATCTAAAGCTGAAGCACTGGCTTATTTTGGAGAAAAGGGCGACGAATATAAAATAGAACTCCTTCAGGATCTGGAAGATGGCTCCATAACTTTTTATTCTCAAGGGAATTTCACCGATCTGTGCCGCGGACCGCACATTCCGGATACAGGCTTTATCAAGGCAGCCAAACTTCTGAATGTAGCCGGAGCTTATTGGCGTGGGGATGAAAAGCGGAAGCAAATGACCCGCATTTATGCCATTACCTTCCCCAAAGAAAAAGAACTGAAAGAATATCTCTTTTTACTGGAAGAGGCCAAAAAACGGGACCACAGAAAGCTGGGCAAAGAACTCGAACTGTTTACCTTTTCTGAAAAAGTCGGACAAGGATTGCCCCTCTGGCTTCCCAAAGGTGCAATGCTTCGCGAGCGGTTGGAGCAGTTTTTGAAAAAGGCCCAGGTAAAAGCCGGCTATTCTCCGGTCGTCACGCCGCATATTGGCTCCAAACAACTTTATGTGACCTCGGGGCACTACGAAAAATATGGTAAAGATTCTTTTCAACCCATCCACACTCCGGATGAGGATGAAGAGTTCCTGCTTAAACCCATGAATTGCCCGCACCACTGCGAAATTTACAAAAGCAGGCCCCGCTCCTACCGCGACTTACCGCTCAGGCTTGCTGAGTTCGGCACAGTTTACCGGTATGAGCAAAGTGGAGAACTACATGGCCTGACCAGGGTTCGTGGTTTTACCCAGGATGATGCCCACATTTTTTGCCGGCCCGATCAGGTAAAAGAAGAATTCTGCAAGGTGATAGACCTTGTGCAATATGTTTTTCAATCTCTTGGCTTCAAGGAATACACCGCACAGATTTCGCTAAGGGATCCCGACAACAAAGCAAAATATATAGGATCCGACACCAATTGGGCTTTGGCGGAAGCTGCCATCATCGAATCTGCTGCAGAGAAAGGTTTGCCTACAGTCACAGAATTGGGGGAAGCTGCTTTCTACGGACCGAAACTCGACTTCATGGTGAAGGATGCTTTGGGGAGAAAATGGCAACTGGGCACCATTCAGGTAGACTACAACCTGCCGGAGCGTTTTGAACTCGAATATGTTGGCGCCGACAACCAGAAACACCGACCGGTGATGATCCACCGTGCGCCATTTGGCAGCATGGAGCGGTTTATTGCGGTTTTAATTGAAAACTGCGCCGGGGATTTCCCCCTTTGGCTTGCCCCGGAACAACTGATTATTCTACCGATTTCAGAAAAGTTTGCTGATTATGCCGAATCCATAGAAAAAGAGCTTCAGATTCATGACATACAGGGACTTATAGATCACCGCGATGAGAAAATTGGCCGGAAAATCCGCGATGCGGAAGTCCGAAAACTGCCATATATGTTGATCGTAGGTGAGAAGGAAGCCGAACAGCAAACTGTTTCGGTTAGGAAACATGGCCAGGGAGATCTGGGCTCCATTTCACTACCGGAATTCGTTCAGTTGTTCCGTAAAGAAATGGAATCCAGTATGGGCAAAGAGGCTTCTTAGAATGCCCTTTTGTCTTTTTACATCTTTGTCTGAAAACAAAAAAGGGAGCAATTCGCTCCCTTTAACTTTTATTTAGTCCCTAGTTGGCCGATTCTGGATAGCTTACCTCTACCGGGAATCGTTTCCCTGTAGCCATCAACCGGTCATATGCCTGCCGTGAAATCCGAATGATCAGCTTTTCATTGCTTCCTGTTTCCGGAAGCTTACCCACCACCTTCACAAAAACGGATTGCCCATTCATTTCATTCCTAACCTGAAGGATAGAACCAATAGGAGCGGTTTTGTGCAGACATAAGTGCTTTTTACTGTTTCCATCTCCATCAATAGCCTCGGCAAAACCCGTTTCTACCACCCGGGTGTAGCCCAGGGTGTTGTTTACCTCCCGGATTCCAACCATAGGTTTGGCTTCCGTCTTCACTTCTGCTTCGGCAGGAACAGGTAAGGGATTTGCAGGAGGACTCACCTTTTGTTCGGCAACTTGCGGAACCACGGCCACGGCAGTTTTTGATTCTACAGGCTCGGGTTTTGCAGGTTCTGCCAATTTTGGCGCTTCAGTTTTGGGGGAAGTAATATCATTTTTGGACTTCCTTACTTTCAAAGTTTGCCCCAATTTCAACCCATTACCTTTCAGATCGTTCCATTGTCTTAGTTCTGAAACAGTATGTCCATTGGCTCTGGCAATCGAAGAAAGCGTCTCTCCTTTTCCAACGGTATGGAGTGCAAATTCTGAATCTTCATTTTTCTGCTCCTTTGGGGGAGACACTTCTCCAGAAACTGGTTCTTCAGGAGCTGAAACCAAAATTTCCTGCCCCGCTTTTAGCTGATTGGCTTTTATGCTGTTCCAGATTTCAAGATCCTGAACCCGGACTTTATACTTTCGGGCAATCGCTGAGAGAGATTCCCCCGACCTGACCTTGTGGGTCTTACCTCCATTCCCGTCTGTTACCTGAGGTGGCTGAACAGATTCTTTTTCTTTTTTCTGCCCGGGAACGATCAATTCCGCACCAGCCTTTAACCCCCTGGCCAACTCCGGATTCAACCGTTGTAATTCCTGAACCGTAGTTTTGTACTTCTTCGAAAGACTACTAAGTGTTTCGCCACTTTGTACTTTGTGTGTCTTGTTTTGAGCTTTGAGGGTGCCGATACCTGGAAAAAAAACCAACCCCAATGCCAGGAAAATCATGGTGATTTTTCCGGACAAAAAATGAACAGGAAATCCCATTGCACTTAACCTGACTCCGGATTTTGAAATATCCGGGTTGTATGGTCGGTTAACGGAAGCGGTCAGAAAATGGTCTTTATAAATCAATTGCATCAAAGGTCGTCAGGTTTAGGTTAGGGAAATGATCCCAAAAATCTACGCAAGTATACCATTCCCTGCGTTGTGAAATCAAAGTTGGAGAAAGGACCTGTAAAAAAACGGATCGATGTCTCCCTAAAAACAATATCAGGTGTCGAAGCGGTCCACCTTTACAACACCATCTACTTTCTTAAGCTTGGCAATGAGTTGGTCCAAATGGTTGGTATCATGCACAAACAGCATGATTTTACCCTCAAAAATGCTGTCGTTGGTATCTATGGAAATGGATCTCATGTTCACTCTAAGATCGTTCGAAATCACCCTGGTCACATCCTGAACAAGACCCATTCTGTCGGTTCCGGTAATCCGGAGGCCTGCAAGAAAAGCAAGCTCCTTCTGGTTTGTCCACTTGGCTTTTATGATTCTGTAGCCATAATTGCTCATCAGTTCCACTGCATTCGGGCAAGAGGTGCGGTGAATCTTGATACCTTCATTAACCGTAACAAAACCAAAAACATCATCTCCGGGGATCGGGTTGCAACACTTGGCCAGGGTGTAGTCAATTTTATCCATATCCTCCCCGATCAGCAATTGGTCTGACTCTACCCCACGGACTTTCCTGATTTCTTTTTCGAATGACCTGGCGTCATGAATCATAGGCGTAGGCAAATGCTCTTTGCGCACCTTTTCTTCCCTGAACTTCTTGATCTGACCAGGATCAATGCTTCCCTTGCCAACCAAATAGAAAAAATCCAGGTTGTTTTTACAATCAAAATAGGTCCGCAACTCAGTCATAACCTCCTCGCTCAAATCCAGTTTGAGCTGTTTCAGCTTCCGGGCCACTACCTCCTTTCCATCAATAGCAACCAGTTTTTTCTGCTCACGAAGGCTGTCTTTGATTTTTGAAATGGCCTTGCTTGTGACTACAATTTTCAGCCAATCCTCTGTGGGCCTTTGTTTGGAGCTGTTCAGGATTTCAATCTGGTCTCCGTTGTGGAGTTTATAGCTGATGGGCACCAGCTTGTTGTTTACCTTAGCCCCAAGACAGGAAGCCCCAACCTTGGTGTGGATATCAAAAGCAAAATCCAAAGCTGTTGATCCCGCCGGCAGGATGCGCAGGTCACCTTTGGGGGTAAACACATAGACTTCTTCAGAGAAAAGGTTGTTTCGAAAATCGTTTACGAATTCAATGGCAGAGCCATCCTGGCTCTCAATCATTTCCCTGACCTTGGTGATCCAGGATTCGATACCTGTTTCCCGGTTATGATTGTTGTCTTTGTGCGATTCTTTGTATTTCCAATGGGCTGCAAATCCCTTTTCAGCGATTTCATCCATCCGGCTGGTCCTGATCTGAACCTCAACCCACTGACCAGTCTTGCTCATTACGGTAACATGCAATGACTCGTACCCGTTGCTTTTGGGGGTACTTACCCAATCTCTCAGGCGGTCCGGATTGGGCTTGTAAAAATCTGTTACAATGGAATATACTTTCCAGCAGGCTGACTTCTCCTCTTCCAGTTCCGTATCAAGGATAATTCTGATGGCAAAAAGATCGTAAATCTCCTCAAAAGCGACCTTTTGCTTCTTTATTTTATTCCAGATGGAATAAATGCTTTTGGGCCTTCCCTTGATGGTGTAGTTGAATCCTGAATGGTTGAGGGCTTCGTCAATTGGCTCGACAAATTCTTTGATAAACCGGTTTCTTGTGGATTTGGTCTGTTGTATTTTGTTGGCAATATCCCTGTAAACTTCAGGCTCTGTGTATTTCAGATATAGATCTTCCAGTTCTGTTTTAATACTATACAAACCCAGCCGGTGCGCAAGGGGAGCATAGAGATAAATGGTTTCCGAACTGATCTTCAACTGCGTGTTTCTGGGCATACTTTCCAGAGTTCGCATATTGTGAAGCCGGTCAGCAATTTTGATCAGAATTACGCGAACGTCCTCTGAAAGCGTCAGAAGCATTTTCCTGAAATTCTCTGCCTGCTGACTACTGCCTTGCTGAAAGACGCCGGAAATTTTGGTCAGCCCATCAATGATTTTGGCCACCTTAACACCGAAAAGCTTTTCGATGTCTTTAAGTTCCATATCTGTGTCTTCCACCACATCATGCAACAGAGCCGCGATTACAGCGGTTGGACCCAGACCCACCTCATCAACACAAATCTGAGCCACAGCAATCGGGTGGAAAATGTAGGGTTCGCCAGATTTTCGGCGCATTTCCTTGTGCGCTTCAAGGGAAGTATTGAATGCCAGCCGGATTTGTCGGGCGTCGTTCTCCTTCATCAGCGGCCGCACCGATCGGATTAGCTTACGGTAACGACTAACAATTTCTTTATTTTCGGCCTGGACATCAATCGCTACTTCCATAGATTGCTGATAAATAGGTATTTACACAAAAGACAAACGCTTAGCCCAAAATTAGCACGGAAAACTTAAATGGTCACGTAGAGTTGGGATGGCTTGTAAGGAATCATTGGAAATACCAGAATTTCATTTGAAATCCTGACCCACGGCTTGTTTGAAGGACCGCATCATTAATTTCCGCCAGGTTGTAAAGAGGGATATCCCAATAGAAAAGGATCGAAAAACTCAATGAAGAAAAAAGATCTGATTTTCAAGTTGTTACAACCAAATGAACAAGTATCCAAAAAAAGGACAAGGGAACTTTTGTGCCTGTGCATATTTTTGTCCTGATAGAGCCATAAAATCGGCTTTACACTCAAACCAAAATAATAACCAAAACAAATTATGAAGCGACTTAGCTGGCTCTTGTTGGCCTTATTGTCGGCATTCCCTGGATTTGCTCAGGCACCAACCGACAACCCTGTTGCATCCTTTTATGCCGAAACCAATGATTTTCCATGGTGGACCCAGGAAATCAAATGGAACAACGTAATTACCATGACCCCTCAGGCAAATGGGGCTGCCAATTTTGCCGAATTTAAACTGAAGCGCGATGAATTATATGCCCAGGGCGGGGGTGTTCTTTATTATCCTGCAGGCACCTGGGAATTTGATATTCCTGATGGCCCGGGAGATGAGGGCCTGATGTTGAAAAAAGGTGTGGTAATCCGCGGAGAAAAGCCTGGTGCCGACCTCAAGGCAGTTACTGTTAAAAGCAAAAATGCTCAGGCAACAGACCATGGCCTGAACAGCATGCCAACCAAATTTAAATTCACTACAACCACTTCACCAGCCGGGAATACCTTGCCTGGTGCCATACCGAAAGCCTGGAACATGATCGGGATGAAAAAGGGAACCAATGAAACTTCCTTATCCCAGATATCTCATGTCGGGGTCGCCTGGGTCGAAATTGAATTTGGATACATGTATTTCGGGATGGACAACCGTTCGGGTTGGGCGCCAACCTGGGGTTCTTCAAACTCATGGCTCGGAACCAAGGCGGTTAATGGTTGGCAAAACCGGGTTCCGGATGGCACTCACCCCATGGATCCATTCCATGGCACACGTTATGGATTGGGCAATGACACCAGCGCAGAAGGTGAGAAAATCTTTGTTTTTGGGGTTCATTTAAAAAATGCTGCCATTCCAAACTACATGAGCAACAAGGCCGGAGTCGATAATTTTATTTGTGACGTTGAGTCATGGCGGTTTACGGGTAAGATCACCGTGGAAGGAAAGCACATCTTCATCGCCAACAATGTTATTTCAAAACCTACCGCCTGTTTCCGGATGCCCTATACCTGTAAAGGCGGTGGACAAATTGCCAATGGAACTGTTGTTCAGGCCCGTTTTGATTATGGCTATGGAACAGGAATTGATGTAAACAAAGGACTTGGATCTGCATTCAAAAACAGGGCTTTTATCAATAATACCATAGAAGGAATTTATTTTCTGGAGGATGTAGTGATCCAGGACAACGTAATTTACAACCATGGCAACAAAAGCATTGAAGCCGCCGGCAAATACCTGGTTATCAAAGGCAATGTGATGCCACGTGACTTTCTAAGCCACACCGACGACCCTTACAACATCGGCTCTCCAAATGTTGGTATTAATACATCAAACGGACGATGCTGGACCCAGGAATCTGTCGATGATATGATGTCCCGGACCATGGACCTTGGTGGATGGATGACCTGGGTAGATGACAATTATGGAAAATTTACCGGCACCTCTTATGCCAATGATGGCGAAGGAATCCTTTATCAGCGCCACAACGGAATTGAAACCTATGGGGTGGCCATTACCAACAATTCCCTTCTAAATGGCTACCTGGCTCCTTATGATGTACATGCTGTTGGGGTATTGCATGCTTGGAATGACCAGCCCGGCAATATTGGAATTGTC
>JBIPNA010000128.1:0-9240 GCA_044375665.1 Catalimonadaceae bacterium | reverse complement strand
AGCCCGAAAAGCCGCCCAAATCCTCCTCCCCTGCTCAGTATTTGCCGGAAAGCAACTGCCCGCCCATCGGAACCCGGGTAGACAGGCCCAGCTTTCGAAGCATCTCCCAGGTGGTGCACACGGCGGCCGAAGTAACAGGCAAACCCGTTGACTGCTCCAGCAAATCGATGGCCGCAAGCGAAGGCATCTGCACGCAGGCGGAGGCCACCAGCACGTCTACACCACTCAGATCCAGCCGTTTGTAAATCTCCAGCAGGTTCATCGGGTCCTGGGCGGCCACCTCCAGATTGTCGGGAATTTCGAGGGCGATGGAATCCTGCACCTCGAACCCCTGGTGCTCCAGATAATCCACCACTTTGTCGGTAAGGGGGCGCATGTAGGGCGTAATGAGGGCCAGCCGTTTGGCTCCCAGGGCCTGAAGCCCTTTTACAAGGGCACCGGCGGAGGTCACCACAGGAGTTGGGGACCCATTCTTAGCACTTTCTTCCTCGAGATTGGTCTCCGAAACACAGTGGTAGCCGCGGCCCATGCTCATGATGGCCACCAGACAGGCATAGCCCATTACATCGACCCGGGCATCGGACAGTTCCACAGCGCATTTGAGCGACTGGGCGTCCATGGCGGCAAGTTCTTCGGCCGTCACTTTTTTCATGCGCATGCGGCTGGAATGAAACGTGAAGCGCTCCGGCGCCACGGTTTCCCTGGCCCGGAACAAGGCAGGAATCTCGGTCTCCATGGTGACGTTGGAGGAGGGCACAATCTGCCCGATACGGTAGGTTTTCTTTGGTGTCATAGGTATTGATGCGCTCAAAAATACAATTTGGATTATGTTCTGGCCACGGTTTTCCGGCCAGGACGATGTGTTTGGGGAAGGGAAACTCAGGTTGCCGGAAACACTTCGACCACCGGGTTCCGCAAGGTGCCGATACCTTCTACGGTGCATTCCACCACATCTCCGGGCCACATCCACTCTGGTGGATTTTTGCCGGCTCCCACCCCTGCCGGTGTTCCGGTAGCGATGATGTCGCCGGGCTCCAGGGTAAAAACGGTACTTAGATCGGCGATGAGGTCGGGAATACGGAACAGCATAAACCGGGTATTGGAATTCTGCTTCTCGATTTCATTCAGCTTCAGAGAAAGGTTGAGGTTGTGGGGATCGGCAATTTCGTCGCGGGTAATGAGGAAAGGGCCCATCGGCGCAAAACTGTCCTGTCCCTTACTCACAATCCACTGCCCGGCCCGGCGGCAATCGCGTGCCGAAACGTCATTGATCACCGTGTACCCGAATACATGGTCCAGGGCAGACTCCTTGCGGATGTTTTTGCCCCCTTTCCCGATGATGACGGCCAGTTCGACCTCATGATCGAGCTGTCGGGTAAGGCTTTGGTTGTGGAAAATGGGATCAAACGGACCGGTAACGGCGGTGGGTGGCTTGGAAAAAATAACGGGTTGCTGGGGCAGGTCTTTGGATGTATCGAGGGTCCGGGCCGATTCGGCCACGTGCTCGGTATAGTTGAGGCCGATGCCAAAAATGTTTTTCCGCGGTTTGGGAATGGGCGCCATCCAGCGCAGACCTTCGGGTTCGAGCCGGGCCTTAGCCTTATCAGCCTCGGTGGCCGATTGCAGCACATGAACAACTTTTGCCAGTCCATCGGGTCCGGCATCAATCAGTTCAAGCATGGAAGCAGGCAAAGTAAGTCCCCTGGCAACAGCCAAAAGGCCCAGGTCCAGGAGTTGATCGTTCCACCGGACGCCCAGCCTTGGGCCCGTTTCGGAAGCATAGGTCATCAATTGCATGGCGCAAATTAGGGGAAATCTTCCGTTTCCGTGGAGCAGCGGCCGGGTCCGGATTTCGGCGGGACCATGGCGGAGGATTTGGGCGGCATTTCCCGCTTTTTGCTCCTACTCCTCGGTCCTCCTGTCGTCGGCCCTGCGGGGTATCCGCGGCAATCGGGGCCGCGGGCCATTGTCAGGCGTATTGAGTGGCGGTTACTTTAAAAACCAAAAGCCTTTTTTATCTTTTACGGAACCAGTTTCAATGGAAAGTACCCGGGTTTCAACCGGAAAACTCTGCACCTGGGTCATGCCCGAATCTATGGCAAAAACAAAGGTGGATGCCATGCCCAGAAAGCGGCGGCGCAAAGGGGCTTCGCCTTCGGCTTCGGGTGCCAGTACAACCCATTCCCAGGATTTTGGTGGCGTTTTTTTGAAAAGACCCCATTTGATTTCGGCCAGCAGATGTGCCGAAAAATTCAGGTAAACCGCCGCACCAATGAGGTAACTGACGATGGTGTAGTAATAGTGCCCCCGTGTACCCGGAACAAAACCCAGATTCAGCCACTTAGACAAAGGTGTTGTGCCTTTGTCGTACTTCATGTGCAAGCCATAGACCAGCGCCAGGCAAGCCATTGAAAAAGCTGCAAAACTGATGACCCGGATGTCCTGAAACGGAACCAAAAGAAAGTAACTCAAATCGGCATAATGAAAGATGTCGATGCCCCACAGCTGGTAATAGGCATTGGAAAACTCCATCCCGATCACAATCAGCAAGGCATACCCAAGGGTGAAGCTCAGGGATAGATCCTGCCGGAGAAACTCCAGCAATTTGTGGTGAAAGGTATAGACAGGTTTCTGCATGGCGGGCAACGGTGGAAAGCGCAAGATTAACCCAAATTGGCGGATCCGATGCAGGTCGGGAGGCGAGCGGTGTTTCGGGCCGGAGAAAAGGGGAGCCTTCTGCCCCACCGTTTCAGCAAGGGCGCAAAAGAGGCTGGGGCGGGCAAAGCTGGATTGGCTTTTTGACATTAAAGGGACGGGCTCTTGCCAAATCTACGGTTCGAATACGCATGGATGTACCGCAACACCACGCTCAGCGAAGGGGATTCGGGAAAATGTGTCTACACATTTTTGTGTCTACAAATTTGTAGACACATTTTTTTGTAGACACATTTTGGGACAAACAGGGGAGGTGAGGTAATCTGGGATGGAAATGGCCCGCCGTAAAAGGGTGCACCCCGGGTATTTTCAGGGAAAGAACATGGTGAGTCCTGGAAACGAACGGCTTAGGGACCGCACCGGAAAGCCCACAGGACGCGAGGTACGAGCGGACGAGGACTTGGAGGGAAGGGCCCGGCCCGACGCAAGGAGGGAAAGCCCCGGAAAAAATCGAGGACCTGGGATCAAAAAAACAATTGGGAATGGAAGCCGGAAGACCTTTCTACTCCCCCACCATCACAAAAGCACCCCAGAAATACGGATCCGGATATTTGGCTTTCAGTTCCTTTTGGGCTTTGAGGAATGCAGACCGTTTGTTGAATGGCCGGGACTTTTTACCACGGGCTTTTCCGAGCCAAAGGGAATAAAAATCGGCCATAAGTTGGGTGGTGGCTTCATCGTCTACTTTCCAAAGGCTCATAATGATGGATCGGGCACCTGAAACTTTAAAAGCCCGCTGCAAACCGTACACGCCCTCCCCGTTTTTTACCTCTCCCAAACCCGTTTCGCAGGCCGAGAGAACCACCAAGTCGGTGTTATCCAGATTCAGGTTCATCGCTTCGTAAGCTGTAAGGATGCCATCGTCCCCGTCGTGACTCGGTTCACCATTTAAGGTTCGATTGGATCCGGTAAAAAGCAAGCCCGAGTGAAAAAGAGGATTTTTGCTTTTTGTGGTGTCGGGCTGGAAAAAGCCATGTGTTGCAATGTGTAAAACCCTCGGCATTTCTATTTGCTTTAGGGTGTCTTCGCGGGCATTTTCACCCAAGAGTGCCTTGACGTTCCATCCCTGGGTCCCGATGATGCTGGAAATATTCTCCACTTCTTTCCTGGTACCAGGCAATTCAATGACGGAATTGATTCGGGTTTGACCTGCTGCACCCTTGTTTGGAGATGTTTCGTTTTCCTGTCCCGAAATCAGGGAGGGAAGGGTAAGACGTGCATTGTAGTCCGGAAATCCGACCAACCAGGCTGAGTTCCTGTTTTGGACGGAATCTGAGGCCGAATGAAGAAGATCTCTGGTATTGGTTACCATCTGAATATCTCTTTCGTCCAACAGGTATTTTTCCGTTTCAGGATTCAGAAGTGTATTGAGATTGATTTTGTTGTACACCCCATCCGGTGAAAAATAGATGCGCTTTGTTGCCGGCCCAAGCTTGTCCCCTATTGGCTTCCAGAACTGGGTGTATGTCCTGGTATCGGAAATCCTGTTTCGGATGGACCTTTGATAATAAAAATCCCATTTGCCTTCCAAGTCGATCCCGTTTGTAAGAAGAACGATTTCAGGGTGTTTGCTTTCGGGTTTTACGATGTAGGCGGCATACCAAACAGTATCGGATAAGCCTCTGACGTTGAAAGCAGGCTTTCCAGGCTGGGCCGTATCGGTAACGGTGGTTTCAATTCCTTTTTTTCGAACCCGCACCATTTCAATGGAGGCCTCATTCGGTTTGAGTTTTGCCTGAACGTCCTTCCATGTGGTGATCCGTTTATCGGTGAGGGTAGCAAAAGCTTCTGACTTTTGTACCAGTTCCTTTTCAAGGGTTTCGGCCTGGGACTGGAGTTCCCTGAGCTGGGCCAAGCTGGCCGAATCCATCGAAGAAACCAATTTTGCAATTTTCTTAACCAGCTCCTCCCATTCTTCAAAACGCAGTTTTAACGTGCTGTCTTTCCCTGTGCGGATCCGGTGTTTCCATTTGGAGGCATTGCTGAGCAACAGCCCTTTTGAAAAAAGCAGGGAATTGTATCCGTGTTCGGAAAGGGATGGGTTTGCCGGATGCTGATCGATGCAATAGGATTGAAAATTCTCATTTCCGGAAATGACCTTGGATTCATAGAACTTTTCCTTTTCTGAATCGGACCAATAGGGAAAATAATTTTGAATGAGACGCTGAACAATGGATTGCTGTCGGAGAAAAAACAAGGTTGCCATTTCGGGCTTATTCCAATGCCAATAGAGCACAGCCATGGCAGAAAAAGTGGCAACAACATCCTGGTGGTCTTCGGCCAGGACTTTTTTTCGGGTTTCGAGAGCTGTTGAAAAATAGGGTTCGGCCTGGGTATAGTTGTTCATCCGGAAGTACAACCCTGCGAGGGTATGCTGAGTGTTGGCGACTTCGGGGTGTCCCTCCCCCAGGGTTCTTTTGAGGATTTCTACCGATTTGAGCAGGCAGGATTCGGATTTTGAAAAGTTGCCTTGCGCCCGGTACAAGATGCCAAGGGAGGTTAATGGATAAGCCACATCATGATGGTCTTCACCCAATTTAACACGGCTGATTTCAAGGGACCGGAGCAAATAGGGTTCGGCTTTGGAAAAGTCTCCCAGATCCATATAAAGGCTACCCAGATTGTTGAGGGCAATGGCTACGTCGGCATGGTCGGGTCCCAAAACTTTTACAAAAATTTCCAACGCACGGATCCAGTATGGCTCTGCCTTTTTTAAATCGCCCATATCCACATAAAGAGCACCAAGATTGTTCAGCGCCCAGGCGACTTCGGGATGTTCTTCCCCATAATTCTTTTTTGCAATTTCAAAGGATTGCAGCAGATAGGGTTCGGCCTTGGGATAATTGCCTATGGCATAGTAAAGCGCAGCAAAGTTATTTAAAGCAGATGCTATGTTGGGATGATCCGGGCCCAATATCCTCTTCTCGATGTTGTACGCTTCCAGCATGTAATACTCCGCCTTGCTATAATTTCCCGTGGAATAATATAAGGTACCCAGCTGAAATAAGGAATTGACCCGTTCCTGTTGATCGTCCTTGCAGATCAGATTAAATATTTTAAAGGATTTTAGAAAAAACTCCTCCGCCTTGAGATAATCACTTGTTTCGTAATACAGGTCGCCGAGGTATGCATAATTAAATGCCAAATCGATGTGGTTCTGTTCCAGTTTTATTTGCCTTATCTTGAGCGCATTGAGTAAAAAAGACTCGGATTTTGCGAAGTCTCCCTTTTTTCGATGCAAATAACCAAGACTTAACAGGGATTTGGCTACCTCCAAATGGTTTGTGCCCCAGGCTTTTTTTCGAATTTCAAGTCCCTTCAGAAGAAAGGGTTCGGCTTCCTGAATTTTTCCGGACCTTGCGAGGAAATCACCGAGATTGTTTAAAGCGGACGCGTATTCCGGACTTTGGTCGCCCTTCGTTTTTTGGCACTTTACCTTCCACTGTCTGGCAAAGAAAATGCCCTTTTCAAAATCCTTTAGGCGGGTGCATTTGGCGATGGAGTCTTGAAGGGGGTCTGTTGCGGCTTGTTTTTCCTTTTTTTTGATCTGGCCAAAGCTTCCGTGTAAAAAGCAAAAAACCAGGAAAAGGATGCAAAAAAAGGATCGGGCCATTTAAAAGAGGAGCGTTTTTTAAGGGGCCAAAAGTATGGGAAAACTACGAGGCCTTTCTCCTGGAATCGGGAATATAAATCCGTACCCTGCTGCGCAAGGCCGATCCAGAAAAAGTCGGCCACAGGGAAAACTAAATGCCCCGTCTACCTGGCGGCGCTACGAATCTCGGCGGTAAGGCGCTGATTTCTTTCGGATGAGATGCTCATTACAAATTTCTATCGCGAAATCTGGGCTGACAGCGAAATTCAAATCCAGGATCTGGATTCCGACGAAATAAATCCTGGGTGGAAAGGGCTTATGGGTTTAAGGCTTTTGGAAGAACTGTAGCCCAAAGAAAGGACCTGCCGGCTTAGGGATCGGACAGGAAAGCCCGGAGTCCCGTTGGGCGGATTTGGGTTTAACCCAGATGGGTTTGGTTTGGGCGCCCATCGGGACGAGGACTTGGATGGGAGAGCCCGGCCCGGAGGAACGGAGGGAATGCCCCAGAAAAAGCATGGTCTTCGGATCTAAAATTCCTCCATGCAGGCAGACTGAATGCCTTTCCTACTCCCCCACCATCACAAAAGCGCCCCAATAATACGGATTCGGGTATTTGGCTTTCAGTTCTTTCTGGGCTTTGAGGAAGGCGGACCGTTTGGAGTTTGTGGTCGGATCCGGCTCTGGCGGAAAGACCGCTTTAGAACCGTTCGCCCTCTGGCGTCCCGCCCCGACAGCTTCACCCAGCCAGTTCTTATAAAAACTAACCATCAATTCCTGCGTAGCATTGTCGTCCACTTTCCACAAACTCATGATGATGGATCTGGCACCGGCTACTTTGAAAGCCCGCTGCAAGCCATACACCCCTTCGCCATTTTTGATCTCGCCCAGGCCAGTTTCACAGGCCGAAAGGACAACCAGATCGGTGTTGTCCAGATTCAGGTTCATGGCTTCATAGGCGGTGAGGATGCCATCTTCGGCAAAATCCGGTTTGCCAGTGGAAAGTGTTTTTGCAGCCCCACTCAACAGCAATCCAGAGCGCAACAATGGGTTGCCAATCCGGGCAGTATCGGTTTCGAAAAATCCATGTGTGGCAATATGAAGCAACCGGGGCTTGAACGACTCCTTCAGGTTTTCTTCCAGGGCTTTGTCCCTGGTAAAGGCATGCACTTCCCAACCGTTGTTGCCCAGAATGTCGCTGATGCGCTCTACTTCCACTTTGGTTCCAGGCAACTCGGCAATCAAGATTCCTCCCTTCTCTCCTTCTTCCGAAAACAACGAGCGCTCCCGGTTGAGGTAATACGGCAGCGGGGTGTAGCGCTCAGCATCAGCCAATACTTGATGCGATTCAAAAGGCGCTTCAAAATTGGGAAAGCCAAAGAGGTAGGCCAACTTGTTTGTTTCTTCTTCTTTTGACTTTTGAAGCAGGTCTTTACCGGAAGTAATTAGCTGGATATCGTTTTCATCAATCAGGTATTTTCGCGTAGCAGGGTTGTACAGTGTATTAAGGTTAATGGAATGAAAAACTCCATCGGGAGAAACGTAAATTCGCTGCACTCCCTTTAGCTTGTCTCCAATCTTCTTCCAGTATTTTTCATACGAAGTCTGATCCAAAACCTGCTTCCGAATGCAACTTTTGTTGTAAATCAGGTGCTTGCCTTCCAGGTCATTTCCGTTTTGCAGGACTACGATCTCTGGATAAAGGCAATTTGGCGTCACAATCAAGGCAGCATACCAAATGGTGTCAGTCAGGTCAAATTGTGTAAATGGTGCTTTTGCTATATCGCCACTGTCCCGAACCAATCCTTTTTGACCAAATTTCCGGAAGCGGATGATTTCCAGGGAAGCCTCGCCCGGTTTTAAAGCCTTTTGTATATCTTTCCAATGAAACTGTTTTTTGTCCGAAAGTCGGGCAAAGTGCTCCGATCGGGCCGAAAGCTCTTTTTCCAGCATATCAGCAACTTCTTCCAGGGAATCCAACCTTTTCAAATTCAGGCGACCGTCTGAATTTAACTGGGTTTTGATCTGATCCTGCAACTCTTCCCAGGCTGTAAAACGGGCGAACAGCTTTTTGTCGCCACTGGTTTTGATCCGCTGTTTCCATTTTGCCGAGCTATTGAGCAGCAGGGCTTTGGTTTCAAGTTGAACATCAAACATGTTGCCTAAAATCGCAGGATTTTGCCTGGAACGATCCACACAAAAAGAATTAAAAACCTCGAGCGGGTAACGGCTTTGGTCGTAAAACTGTTCCTTTTCATTTTGTGACAGAACAGGAAAGGTATTGGATATCTGAGAGAATATCTGGTTGATGCATTGTTTGTAACTCTCTTCAGCTTTTGCAGGTTTGCCCCCGAGCCAGCAGGTTATAGCCTGGTTCTTTTTCAGATTTGCGTAAGATGGATTTTTGATTTCCATCCCTGGAATATATGTACCAAGGGCTTTTACAAAGCAAGAATCGGCAGCCCGGTAACGACCCGTTTTCAGGAAAAGTAAGCCCAGATTTCCCCAGGTTTGAGAAACCCTTGGTCCGGTCTGGCCAAAAAGATGTTGGCTAATTTTGTTTGCTGAAACAAGCGATGCTTCTGCCTGGCCAAAATAGTGCCGGTCAACCAGCAGATTTCCAAACTGAGTAAGGGCCTGGTTGGTATTCGAGTGTGCTTCGCTATAAATTTTAATGAATATAGAATGAGCCTTGTTTATGGTTTCCGAGGCCTTGGCCAATTGCCCCGAAGCCTGGTAAACCAATCCCAGATTTAACAAGGCTGTGGCATAATTGGAATTTTCTTTCGACTGGTTTTTTTCGATCAGCCCCAAGGCCTCTTTCAAAAGTAGGCCGGCCTTTTTCAGATTTCCCAGGTGCAGGTGGGCCAGTCCGTAATTGCCAAGGGGAATGTACATTTCCGGCTCAAAGCCATCTGCTGTTTTTGATTGCGATA
>JBIPNA010000127.1:0-9277 GCA_044375665.1 Catalimonadaceae bacterium | reverse complement strand
GGGATGGGAAGCCCATGTATTGGATTGGTTACATCTGATCCTCAGGTGGTTTCATGTTGTAATTGGGATTGCCTGGATTGGCGCATCATTCTACTTCATTTTTCTTGAAAACAGCCTCAACCGAACAGAAGGGTTAAGGGATGAACTTGCAGGAAATCTCTGGGCCGTTCATGGTGGAGGATTCTATTATCTGGAGAAATACAAAACAGCACCGGGGGCACTACCAAAAACACTTCATTGGTTTAAGTATGAGGCTTATTTTACCTGGATTTCAGGTATTTGCCTTCTCTTCCTGGTGTATTATTTCCATGCCGATGCTACACTCCTGGATCCGCAGATTTCCAATATTAAACCAGATACGGCCATCTTCATTGGAATTGGGTCCATTGTGTTGGGCTGGTTCCTTTATGATGGATTATGCCGTACCCCGCTATTATCCAAAACAAGGTGGTTCGCTGCTTTGGGTTTCCTTTTTTTGGTGGGAATCTCCTGGGGACTTTCCCAGTTCCTGAGTGGCCGGGCAGTTTTTATGCACATCGGGGCCCTGTTGGGTACCATTATGGCCGGGAATGTATTTTTTGTAATCATCCCTGCTCAAAAAGCCCTGGTGAGGGCTGCCAAAGCCGGATTACCTCCCGATCCTTCGAGAGGAAAATATGCAGGGCTTCGTTCCCTGCACAACAACTACACCACATTGCCGGTGGTTTTTGTCATGTTCAGCAACCACTTTCCAACCACTTACGGCTGTTCCTGGAACTGGGTGGTTTTGGCATTGTTGATCCTGGGGAGTGTCTCCGTGCGCCATTTTATCAATCTGCATGAGAAAGGAATTTCAAGTTTCCGGCTTCTTGGAGGAGCCGCCATATGCCTGGTTTTGGCTATCTGGCTATCGGCGCCTGAAGTACGGAAGGAGTCTCTAACAGCAGAGCATATCGAATGGAAGGATGTTCAGCCTATTTTTCAAAAGCGGTGCGTCAGCTGCCATGCCGATCAACCTAAAGATGAAGTGTACAAGGTAGCACCGGCCGGAGCCCGGTTTGAAACCTGGGAGCAATGCCAAAAAACGACCAGTAAAATTCTCAATCGGGTAGTGGAAACAAAAACGATGCCCCAGGGAAACAAAACAGGTATGACAGATGAAGAGCGGGACCTTATAGCAAACTGGATTGCTCAGGGAGCCAAACCCTGATGGATTTTATTTTCTGCCTCCGGTAAGTACCCAAAAAACAGGAGGGGCAAATTTGTCGAGCACCCATCCGAATCCGATCGCAATGGCAGACAACACCAATGGAAGACCCAGGAACACAAAAAACCGTAAGGGCTCCTGATGACCCCATTCTGCAAGAAGAATGTCGGTTACGAAATAAACCAGGGGGACATGAGATCCATACACAAAAAAGTTGTAACGGCTGAGCGATTCCAATGGAGTTCGGTTGACCTTTGCCAACACAAAATCATAGCCAAACCAAACCAGTCCCACCATAAAAACCTGGCAGACCTTGTGCATGAGATACCCCAGGAAAATATAGGTATGGCCTACCGGGAAAAACCCGTATAAGGTCTTGAAAATCAAAAATAAAGAACCGACCCAGAAGAGCTTGTACCGGATAAAAAAATCCTTTATTTTTTCTACAGGCAGTTTCCCTTTTCCTGCAAGAATCCCAAGTGAAAAGAAAAGGAGTCCTTCACCTTCAATAAAAAACATGGGAAACGAAAACAAAACCCAAAAAACCACCAGGACAGTGATCATTATCCAGGATTTGTTTCGAAGCCCAAGCCACAAAACGGGATATAAGGCACTGTAAACGAACAAGCTTCGTAAAAACCAGAGTTGAAATGAGATGGGCTCCAAAAGGGTCCCTTCCAGCCACTGCTCCCAGGTCCAGTCATGAATGCGCATGTCGTCGAATTTCCTTAGTCCGGAAGCACTTATCAATGCATCCCAATCGGGCCTGATTTCAAAAAGCCAGGTCACCCCAATGCCAATTAAACTCCAGGCAACATAAGGCAGCAGTAATGTTTTTGTGCGTTTTCCAATCCTGGTCAATGGCGTATAACGGGACTCGGTCTCTGCCATAAGAAAGCCGGACCGAAAGAAAAACAACGGGATTCCAAACCGAAACAAACCATTGGTTATGGCCACCTGAAGGAAAGTCCAGACAGACAATTCCTCATCAAAAGGTCTTCCAGGCCAAAGGTATTTGTTGTCAAAATTAAAAGCATGCACATATACCACCGTCAACATTCCGAGGAAAGAAAGACGACTTAATTTCAAACTGAGCTGGCGATCCATGGTGGCTATTTGGAGGCAATAAAACCTGTTAAACGCTAACCTGGAAATTGCAAAGTGTGACTGGTCGGTTTCAGCCAGTGAATTGTTGGGTGAGGCAAATCATTTGCATTCAACGGAATCTTATTCTTCCGACTTCTCTGTTGCATGTAGGGTTTTTACGGATCCGATCCACTCCCCGTTTGGTGGTCCGAATAAATTGCTTTACCGAAACCCTATTCAGGAGGACTGGAATTGTCCCCCGAATTGCCGGAAATGCACCTCTTCAGTCGATTTTGTATTTCTTTAATTCTCTTTTTCCTGGGCAGCAATGCCATCCAGGCACAAACGGATACAGCCTGGCTTAAACCCTACACTTCGGATATTCAGGATTTTTCGATTGGAAATCAGGAAGACAAAGTTTCCATTACATCCCAAACCCCTCTTTTGATCAGAGATGCTCCTGGAACCGTTAGTGTCATTACAGAAGATGACATTCAATCGAATGGCGCCCGGGATCTTTCGGATATTCTTCGTTTGATTCCCGGATTCGAACTGACGATGGATGTCCAGGGAGTGGTCGGCCTTGGAGTCAGGGGATTTTCAGCCAATGAAGCAATTGTTGTCCTGGTGGATGGGATGGAGATGAATGAATTGCTATATGGTTCAAACCAGTTTGGCCATCGGTTACCTATCGACCAGATCCGGCGTATTGAAGTTGTGAGGGGCCCGGGTTCGGTGGTGTATGGTGGACTTGCCGTATTTGCAGTAATCAACATTCTAACCAAGGCATCGGAGTGGCATAATGGACTCAGAATCAGCCAAACACTTGGAGAAACCGACAAAGGCATGGCGAGAAGGGCTTTCTCGGGTTCTTTGGGACAAACCTGGGACAATACGAAAATCTCGGTCACTGGCTCACTGACAGATGGAAACCGAAGCGACCGGTTGTATACAGACAAATCAGGCCAGTCCTACAACATGTTCGATAACAGCAGGATTTCATCCAGGTTCCTTTCATTTGGACTCCGCCATAAAAACTTCTTTTTGAAAGGATTGGCTGATGGGTACAAAATGATGGTACGAGACCATCAGACTGAAATCTCCTCAAGACCTTATCCGCTAAACTTTTCCACATTCCTCCTCGAAGCCCGATATGAATGGAATCCAACTGCGAGAATCACCATTTACCCATTTATCAATTTCAAAAACCAGAGGCCCTGGGCTACTCCAAACGAGGTGGATTCGGTAGATGTGGACAAAGTAATTGTGTACAAAATCAATGTGATGAGGCTTCAGAGCGGATTTAATATGGTTTGGAAACCGAGAACCAATCTGGATGTCCAGTGGTCAGGCTACTATACAAATGACAGGTCCACCGACAAACTGAATCCTGATTCATTAAGCGAATCTGCCACGTTTGGATGCATTTCTTTCCTCAATCAAACCACATGGAAAACCCAATGGGCCAACTTTACCTTTGGATTGCGCTTCGATCACCATTCCTATTACAGACCAATTCTAAGTCCCCGCTTTGCTGTAAACCGAAGTTTCGGCAGCTGGTATCTCAAAGGCTCTGCAAACCGGTCATTCCGGACCCCAGCCTTATCCAACATCAGTCTTTCATTGGATTCCAGAATCAACCCTCAGATTACCGATTGTTTTGAAGTAGAAGCCGGTTTCAATCCAAATCCGGACCTTCACCTGACGATGAACCTTTACCGGATCCTTGTTGAAGACGGAATCGTATATTCTGTTTTGGAAGATGGTTTTACGGAAGGCTACTCCAATGCAGGCAAAATGGGGAATCAGGGTGTCGAATTTGAAGCCCGTTACAATAAGTCCAGATGGTATCTGCATACCGGTTATGCATTCTATACAAATGCCGGCTTACCCAAATATCAGACATATTCTGTCCCTGGAAACTCCGTTAACCTGGCCCTTCCTGGCCACAAACTAACCTTTCAGATAAGGTACCGGACAGGAAAACGAACAAGACTCCAAAGCTCATTTTTCTATTTATCAGAGCGATTTGGATTCAATGGAAGTGATCTGGCCCCTGACTATATTCGGTATGATCCTGTATTTCAATGGAATCTATTCCTTCAAACGCGGGATATCTGGATAAAAGGGCTCCAACTGGGCGTTGGCATAAACGACATCACCAATAGCCGGTACAACTACATCCAGCCTTACCGTTCCGGACATATGCCCCTGCCTGCCATGAGCAGGGAATATGTGGTTAAAATCACCTACAGCATTCAAACCCTGCGCTGAATTTGAACCACAGGCTTGTCCATATCGTTTTGTTATTTTCGGTTCTATTGGTGGCCAAAACCCATGGGCAAGGAACAAGAATTGAAGCTGGAATAGGAAAAGCAGATTCAGGTCTGGCCCAAAAAATCAGGCCAGGATTGCCCGAAATGACCGAAGAAAAGGTACTGGCTTTGTTAAACCAGGCCATGGTTTTTCAGGAAAAAAAAGAATTGAAAAATGCCCTTAAATCTTTCCTTCAGGCACTCAATTATTTCGAAAGATCGGACAATATTTCCCGGCAGGTGGAAGTGATTTTACAGATTGGCCGTCTGTACGACCGCTGGGATGTACCAGAAAGGGCTGTGGAATATTTCCAGAGAGCCATTATCAAAATAAAATCACACAAAATAGAAAGCCATCTGCTGGGCCAGCTTTATGAAGAACTTGCTCAGGAATTTGTAAAACTTGAAAAATCGGATCTGGCGGAGAAAAACTACCTGGATGCCCTCGAAAATTTGCCCGATAAAAACCAGGAAACATTCGAATTGGAAATCCTATCCCAACTGGGACAGGTGCAATTGACAAAAAGACGTTACCAGGATGTGCTAAAAACCAATTTGAGGATGGTTGAATTGCATAAAAAAGGACACCGGCCCCAAGGCCTTGCCAGAGCCTTGAACAATACCGGATTTGCCTATAAAATCCTCGGCGATTATGACCACGCCATTCATTATTTTCACGAAGCACTTGAGGTGGAAACAAGTCAAAAAAGCCCGGAAATTTCCACCCTCCTGTCCATGCACATCAACCTCGCTTCGGCTTACAACGAGCAAAAAAGGTTTCTTCCTGCCCAAAACGAATTAATCCGGGCGCTGAAACTGGCCCAAAACCGAAAACTCTACCAGGACGAAGCCGAAATCCGAAACTACCTCAGCCTGATTTACTACAATACCCAGGATTTTCAAAATGCCCACTTCCAAAGCGAAAAAGCAGTGGAGCTTAGTCGTTCCTGCGGGAATCCAAAAATAAGGCTGAAGGCTTACCAGACCTTTGCACTGACCCTGCAGAAAATGGGGTATTTCAAGGAAGCCAATAATTTCATCGAACAATGCCTCGAACTCAAAGACAGCATCCACAACGAAGCTTTGCTTCAAAACCGGGAAGAACTTGCCAAAAGGATCAACATTGAAAGGACAGAAAAGGAGCTGAAACTGTTGTTGACAGACTCGGAGAAGTCAGAGTTTGAGTTACAGAATTTAACCCTCGAAGCCCAGAAAAAGCAACAAGACATTGAGCTCCTCACAAAAGCGAAAGAATTGCAGGAAATCTCCTACAAAACAAAATCCCTTGAAAATGAACGGGCTCTACAAATGTCCCTGCTGCAATCTCAAAAATTAAAGGCCGATAAAATCATTCAGGAAATGGCCCTCCAACAATTTCAAACTGCCATCTCTGCAGAAGCCTTTGAAAGAAAGAACCGTGAAAGCAAAATCCTGCTTCTGGAGCAGGAGAAAAAGCTTCTGGAGAAAAACAAAACACTGCAGCAATCTCAGCTGGAGGCCCAAAACAACCGGGAACGATACTTCAAGGCCATCGCTATCCTCATCGCCCTGATCTTTGTTTCTGTCCTCTATGGTCTGGTGCAGATCCGACTCAAGAACCAGTCGCTGAATGCCAATAAAAAGGAAATAGAAGCTGCGAATCGTACACTCGCAGGTCTTAATGAAGACATTCAAACGAAAAACAACAGCATTACAGATAGCATTTACTATGCCCGTGGAATTCAGGAAGCCATCCTACCTGAAAAGGAGAAATGGAAATCCCTTTTTCCAGACTCCTTTATCTTTTACAAACCCAAAGACATTGTAAGCGGAGATTTTTACTTCCTCACCCAACACAAAAACAAATGGTTTCTGGCCTTTGCCGACTGTACCGGCCATGGGGTTCCCGGTGCGCTGATGTCCATGATCGGGCACAATCTCCTCACCAGTGCCATTGAAATCCATGGGCAAACCGACCCGGGAGCCATCTTGCTCGAAGTGGACAAGGGCATTCAAAAAACCTTAAAAACACAAACTTCCCATACCCGCGACAGTATGGAACTGGGCATCTGCATATTTGACTTTGAAGCAGATCAATTGGCTTTTGCAGGTTCAATGAGATCACTGATGGTTTACAGGAATGGCGACCTCGAAGAATGGAAAGGTGACAGGCATCCCCTCGGAACTGATCAGGCCAGAACAAAAAACTTCACACGTTACGAAAGCAGAATCTCAACCATCGATACCATTTACATGTTCACGGACGGGTATCAGGATCAACTAGGTGGCCCGGAAATCAAACGATTCTCATCTGCCAGACTTAAATCGCTCCTCACAGGAGCCCAGGGGAAAACAATGCCCGTTCAGGAAAAACTTATCGAGTTCACCATGAAAGACTGGATTGCAGATGGCCGACAACTGGATGATATGATGGTTATCGGAATCCGCCTTCATCAGCCTGGAAATAACAGAACTATAAATCCCGAAGTTTAAAGTCCGCATCTGAAAATCTTCAGAAAAGGCAGTGGACAAAACAAGAAAGCATTGAATTTGACCTTTTTTGCTTGCTGAGACATGGGTTTTACCCAATTTCGTGCCTCCATTTAAAACGTTACGGACAAAAATCCGGTTATAGTCCTATGGATTCACAGCCTCAGGCAAAACGAAACTATTCTTCCATCGTAGTCATTTTCATTTTCCTGGCAGCCCTTTCGGGGTTGGTTTGGTGGAAAATGACAAATTCACAACAAGGTCCCCCCCAGGGTGGAGGCGGACCAGGTGGAAAAGGCGGACCTCAAAAAGTTAGCGTTGTTCTCGCCAGATCCGAGCGCATTCCCCTTCAATTGGATGCCAGTGCAACACTTCTGGCCTGGCAGGAGGTTCAATTGATGTCTGAAACATCGGGAAGAATTGTGGCCTGTAACATCAAAGAAGGAAGTACTGTTCAGGAAGGCCAGGTATTGATTGAAATAAATGACGATGATCTCCGGGCGCAGGCAAAAAAACAGGATTTGCAGGCCACCATTGCCCAAAAAAATGTGGAACGCCTGAAGGAACTGGTCAGGATTAATGCTGTCAGTCAACAGGAACTGGATAATGCCGAGAACCAGATGAACAATATTCGTTCAGACCTGGAAATAATAAAGGCAGGCCTTCGGAAAACAAAAATCTTAGCCCCTTTCTCAGGCACCATAGGTTTAACAAATGTAGGCGTTGGCACTTATCTGAATCCTGGAAGTTCGGTTGCAAGCCTGCAGCAAATGCAGCCATTGAAGGTTGAGTTTGCCATTCCTGAAAAATACGGACCTTATCTAAAAATAGGCGACCCGGTAAAATTCACCGTTGAATCAGGTGTGGGGATTTTCGAGGCCAGGGTTTATGCCTTTGAACCTAAAATTGATCCGGCTACACGAACCCTGAAAATAAGGGCCCGTTTTGAAAACCCCGGGGGTCGTCTGATGCCAGGCACTTTTGCAAGACTCCATATTAACCTTAGGGAAATCTCAAATGCAGTGATGGTGCCGACGCAGTGCATTATCCCTGAAACAAGAGGAAAAAAAGTGGTTCGGGTAAAGGACAATAAAGCAGAGTTTGTTACGGTTGAAACCGGCCTCCGGAATATGGACAAAGTTCAAATTTCAACAGGAATTCTGCCAGGTGATACCATCCTGATGACAGGACTGATGTTTGTGAAACCAAACAGTCCGCTTCTCATTACCAAGGTTCAATAATTCAGTATGAGTCTCGCTTCCCTAAGCCTCCGTCGCCCTGTTCTGGCAATCGTCATGTCCATCGTGATCGTGCTTTTCGGTGCACTGGGTTATACCTTTTTAGGTGTACGCGAATACCCAGCCATCGACCCCCCGGTTATTACAGTTCGTACAAATTATACCGGGGCAAATGCTGAAATCATTGAAAGTCAGATTACTGAACCTTTAGAAAAAGCTATTAATGGGATTGCCGGGGTCAAAACCATTTCCTCTGCAAGCAACCTTGGCTCCAGCACGGTTACTGTCGAATTTAACCTGGACGTAGAAATGGAGCAGGCAGCTGCGGATGTAAGGGACAAAGTTTCTCAGGCCATCCGGCAACTTCCTCAGGATATCGATGCTCCTCCGGTTGTTTCAAAAGCCGATGCCTCAGGCGACTTTCTCATCATTGTTCCCCTTCAAAGCCGGACCAGGAACATCCTGGAAGTTACTGATTACGCCACAAACGTGGTTCTGGAAAAACTCCAGACCATTCCCGGCGTAAGCACTGTAAATGTTTTTGGCGACAAAAAATACTCCATGCGGATTTGGCTGGATCCCCTTCGGATGGCGGCGCTGCAGGTTACTGCCATGGACATCAAAAATGCATTGGACCGGGAAAACGTAGAATTGCCAGGAGGAAAAATTTCCGGCAATGCAACAGAACTGGCTGTGAAAAGCTCCGGCAGACTGGAAACTGAAAAGGACTTTCGGGAACTCATACTAAGGCAAACAGAAGGACAGACTGTCCGGCTATCAGATGTGGCTGAAGTGGTTTTGGGTGCAGAAAATGAAGAAACTGCCATCAAAAAAAACAACATCAGCTCAGTCGGACCGGCCATTGTGCCCCTACCCGGCGCCAATTACATTGAAATCGGCAAGGAGTTTTACAAGCGTTTTGAGGAAATCAAAAGAGACCTGCCCAAGGACTTCGAAATCGATGTTTCTGTTGATAAAACAAA
>JBIPNA010000126.1:0-9320 GCA_044375665.1 Catalimonadaceae bacterium | reverse complement strand
CCGAAGAGGAATTGCTTGCTGTAGGAATTGCTGCATTGGAGTTGGGAAATCAGAAGCAGATTCAGGCTCCTGCCATTGCAACAAAATCAGGTAAACGCCAGTGGAAGAACCGCCTGGATGCTGGCCGATGGTAATTTAAAGACTAAGTCGTGAATGGAGTATTGCTGATCGGAGCAGGATTGCTGGTGTTCTTCTTTGGTCTTGCACAATGCCTGACTTCCAGAAAATTTCTGGGGTTTTTGTTTGGGATTGAATTGATCCTAAATGCTGCCAACCTGAATCTGGCCGGCTTTTTCCTTATCCAGCCTTACCGTGATGATATTCTTCCACTGATGCTTATGATTATGGCTTTTGCTGCCATAGAACTGGTGGTGGGAATTGCTGTTTTTCTTTGGATTCTAAAGAAGGGCCAGACCGGAGATTTTTCCCTGGTATAAAAATCAGGCTTTGACAACTTCCTGCACCATGCTTAAAGCAGTAAGGAAGATATGATTTGCATCATACCCGCATTCCCTGAACAATTCACTCTGTTCTCCATGTTCTACCACCCGATCAGGGATGCCCAGACGTTTTACTTTCGACTGATACTCGTGATCTCCGGCAAATTCAAGTACAGCTGAACCAAACCCTCCCATGAGGCAACCGTCTTCCACAGTGATAATTTTGTCAAATTTCCGGAAGATTTCATGAAACAGGTTCTCGTCCAGTGGTTTGAGAAAACGAGCATCAAAGCATGCAGCCGAAACGCCTTCTTCTTCCAGTTGTTTTGCAGCCTGAAGCGCAAAGTTTCCAACATGCCCCAAAGTCACTATGGCAATATCGTTACCTTCTTTTGTTTTTCTCCCCGTTCCGATTTCAATTTTCTCAAACGGTGTTTTCCATTGTGGCATCACACCTTCGCCTCTTGGATATCTGATGGTGAACGGATGTTTATTTTCCGCCTGGGCAGTAAACATCAGGTTTCTTAATTCAGCTTCATTCATGGGAGCTGATACCACCATGTTCGGAATACAACGCATATAAGCCAGATCGTAGGCCCCATGATGCGTTGGTCCGTCTGCACCTGCAAAGCCAGCCCGGTCCAGACAAAACACTACGGGCAATTCCTGAAGGCATACATCATGAATTACCTGATCGTATGCCCGTTGCATAAATGTGGAGTAGATGTTACAGAAAACTATTTTGCCCTGGGTGGCCATCCCTGCCGAGAATGTAACTGCATGTTGTTCAGCAATCCCCACATCAAAAGCCCTGTCTGGCATGGCTTTCATCATAATGTTCAAACTTGACCCGGATGGCATAGCTGGAGTAACGCCTACAATGGCAGGATTTGCCTCAGCAAGTTCAAGCAATGTGTGCCCGAAAACATCCTGATATTTGGGTGGTTGGGGAGTATCGTAAACCTTTTTATGAATCTGCCCTGTGATTTTATCAAACTTCCCTGGCGCATGCCACAGGGTTTGATCTTTTTCAGCAAGGGCATATCCTTTCCCTTTTGTTGTGATACAATGTAGGATTTTAGGACCTGGGATATGCTTCAGATCGTTCAGCACTTTTACCAGGTGGTGGACATCGTGGCCATCAACAGGTCCAAAATAACGGAGATTCAGAGATTCAAATAAATTGGAATGATTTAAAAGTGAAGCTTTTAATCCCCCTTCAATCTTTGAAACAATCTCCTGTGCATTAACACCAAAACGCGAAAATTTACCCAAAACGTTCCAAACCTCATCCTTGATTTTATTGTAGGTCTGGCTTGTGGTAATATCTGTCAGATAATCTTTCAGCGCCCCAACATTTGGATCTATGCTCATGCAGTTGTCATTCAAAATGATCAGCATGTTAGGTCCAATGTCTCCGGCATGGTTCATAGCTTCAAATGCCATGCCTCCTGTCATAGCACCGTCTCCAATTACAGCTACAACGTGGGTGTCATCTCCGTTCAGTTTTGCCCCGACAGCCATTCCCAATCCGGCAGAAATGGACGTACTGGAATGTCCAACTCCAAAGGCATCATATTCACTCTCTTTTCTCTTTGGAAAACCTGAAATGCCTCCATAAACCCTGTTGGTGTGGAAACGATCCCTGCGGCCTGTGAGGATTTTGTGCCCGTAAGCCTGGTGCCCTACATCCCAGATGAGTTGGTCTTTTGGTGTATCAAATACATAATGTAAAGCCACGGTTAGTTCAACTACGCCAAGGCTGGCACCAAAATGACCCCCAAAAACAGAAACTACGTCTACGATATACTGCCTTAAATCCTGGCAGACAAGGTGAAGCTCTTCTTCCGGGGTTTGTTTGAGATCCGAAGGCAACAGGATTTTTTCAAGGTGCTTTCCAGGGGTAATGTGCATATACGGAAGCTAAATGTCAGGCAAGATTGGCAAAAATTCTCAAAACATCCAGAAATCCGATGGTTACAGTTTCCCGAATGGAGTTATAACTTTCCAAACGGGTTTTGGTTTCGCAAATTTTTAGAACAGGAAAGTAACCCTTGCTCACATTTTGAATCCGGTTAACGGAGCCTTTGCTATTTCGTTTTTTATTTTCTTTTCAGCAAAAAGAGTCGTGAGCCCCTTTTCTGAAAGGCCGGAATTCACCCGGATTACGATCTACGGGCCTGCATTGTTTATGCGACCATCCGGATGGCAGGAAGTTTCAAAGTAAACATTACTCCTTTATCTAAGCCGGCACTTTCAGCCTGAATTTGCCCTCCATGCATTTCGGTCAACATTTTCACAATCGATAACCCGAGACCTGTTGAGGATTCCCCCCCGGTTGGTTTGGCTGATAGCCTGCTGAATTTATTGAAGATTTTTTGCTTATCGTCCTCACTCAACCCAACTCCCTGGTTGTAAATTGTAAACCACATTTCCCCGCCATCTTCCCAGATCCGGATCTCTATATTGGTATTTTTAGGCGCATATTTGATGGAGTTGCTCACAAGGTTGTCTAAAAGTTCTGACATCCTGTGGCGGTCCATCATGGCTGTTGGTTCCTGTTCAATCCGGATATCGAAATGCTGGTTTTTCTTTTGGGCCGCAGCCCTGTTGGATTGTAAAACCTGTTCCAGAACATCTGAGAATCGACCTGGACTAACCTTCAATTGAATTTTTCCATTTTCCAGAAAGCCACTTTTTAAAATATCATCCAGGATGGTCATCATGCGCCTTGAGGAGTCTTTGATTAAATCACATATTTCTTCCAGTTGCTCAGAATCATGGATTTGTTTTTTGATATGGTCGGTAATCCCTAAAATTCCACTCAGTGGATTTTTCAGGTCATGGGCGGCCAAATGAATGATTTCATTCTGAATCCGGTTGGATTTTTTTATCTGAACCCTTAAATCAAGTTCATCCATAAGCATATCGGCCATGGTTTTCAAAATGGCAATCTGATGAAGGTCTTCCTCATGGATTTTTCGATCAAAAAGGCAAAGCCATCCAAGGGAAATTCCTTCAGGATTGGTGATCGGCTGGCAGGCAAAATACCGGAATTCACGGATCGGTTTCCAAAGTTCTGAGTCTTTGAAAAAGGGTTGATCTGAAAATGTAAACCAAAGATCCGGATCCACTTCTTTTAGCAAATGGGCAAGATCAAAAAGCTTTTCAACAGTTTCTGATTCAAGTGGGATTTCAGATTTGATGCGGTAGCTTTGAAAATCGGCAAGGATAACAATTGCAGCAGTTGTCTTGAAAGCAGCCTGAGCCAGGCTTGCGGCCCGGTCCAGGCTGTTTCGGGCTGAGCTTTCATTCAGATCGTAGCGTTCCAAAACCTTTTGAATGTCTTTGTCAAACCAATGGATCATCATAGGCTTTCTGAATGAGTTAGTGCGGTGGTAGTAAAATTGTATGGACAAAGTCTGGTGTGCACAGCATACGAGACAAAACAAAGGTCAACCATTTAAAATGATTTAATCGCTTTCGGGGCCTTGCCAACTTACATGGGTGCGGATTCAGCTTAGTTTGGAGTCGGATTGAAAAGATGTTCTTAACTTGATTTTCTTTTCTGCTTGATAAACAGCAGCATAACAAAAAAAATACCATTTTGTCGGTACTGTCTCTTTGGTCACTTTTGCCTCATGGAACAAAGATATTAGGTTCCCGTTTCTCCATGAAGTCATACCCGTTCCCCTATCTTACTCCGGAAAGCATCCGCAAATTTATTCAGGGAGCCCTGGATGAAGATTTAGGAACCGGGGATGTAAGTAGTAATGGCGCAATTCCTCAAGACGTTCAAAGCAAAGCCGTTCTGAAAATTAAGGAGGATGGCGTCATCGCAGGGATAGACCTGGCTCAGACCATTTTTCTACAACTTGATCCTGCACTTGTATTTGAGGCTTATGTCTCTGATGGTCAGGAGGTCCGAAAAGGCGATGTTGGTTTTGAAGTCCGCGGAAAGGCCAGGTCCATCGTAAGTGCCGAACGGGTTGTCCTGAATTGTTTGCAGCGGATGAGCGGAATTGCTACCAAAACCCGGCATATGGCGCAATTAATAGTCCATACCAAAGCAAGGTTGTTGGATACCCGAAAAACCACTCCCAACAGCCGGCTCATTGAAAAGTGGGCAGTGGTAATAGGAGGGGGGCATAACCATAGATTTGGACTTTTTGACATGGTCATGTTGAAAGATAACCATATCGATTTTGCCGGGGGGATTATTCCTGCGCTTCAAGCTGTACACAGCTATTTAAAAAAGAACCAACTTCAATTGAAAGTTGAGGTCGAAACCAGAAATCTGGAAGAGTTCAATGTGGCTTTAGATTCAGGTCTGGCCGACATTATTATGTTGGATAATTATTCCATCGACAACATGCGAACCGCAGTTGAACTTGGAAAAGGTAGAGTTCCTCTTGAAGCCAGTGGAAATGTTACTGAGGATACCATTGTAGCCATTGCAGAAACCGGGGTAGATTTTATTTCTGTGGGTGCCCTTACCCATTCTTACAAGAGTCTTGATTTTAGTTTAAAAGCGTCTGTATGAAAAGAAAATCAGGTGGATTTTTTTCCTGGCTTGGTAGGACCATCATTTGGATGAGCGGTTGGAAAGTGGAAAAAGGGAACCATCCTGGTGTGCAACGCTGTGTAATGGTTGCCGCTCCCCATACCAGCAACTGGGACTTCGTAATTGCCAGAGCTGCTTTTGAGGTTATGGAAATTCCTGTCAGGTTTACGATTAAGAAGGAGTGGATGGATGGCTTCCTGGGTGGGTTATTAAAAGCGCTCGGGGCCATTGGAATCGACCGAAAACCCAAATCAGCACAGGAAAAGCCAATTTCTTATGTAGACGCCATGGTGAAGTTGTTCGAACAGCAAAAGGAACTGGCTGTTCTGATTACACCCGAAGGTACCCGTTCGAAAAATGACCAATGGCGGACAGGCTTTTATCATGTTGCCCGACTCGCCAAAGTCCCGATCGCTTTAGGTTTCCTAGACTATTCCAGAAAAGTTGCCGGTGTAGGTCTTGTCTTTGAGCCTGGAGATGACATGCAGGCTGATATGGAAAGAATTATGAATTTTTACCGGGATATTCACCCTGCTTTTCCTGAAAAGTTCGCCCTCGATAGCCGGTATTCATGAAAAGGAGAATTTGAAAAAGGGTTTGTAAACTCCTTTTTCGCAGGGTAGAGTCAAGTTTCGGATTCTGGATTAATTCAAATTATTACCCAACCTTACAGGTATGGTAAAACAGACTTTCAGTATAAAATTCTGAAACCTGGGTCCCCCACTTTTGGGCATCGGTCCACAAACAACCGTTGTTTATGAAAACCAAATCTACCCTGTTTCTCCTTATAGTAGGAATCCTTGCTGTTTACTGCAATCAGGCCATGGCCCAAAAGGGTATTGGCATCCGAAAATCAGCTTTTAACAACCGGCGGTTTTACGATCATCGGCGAGGATTTCCTTCCAATTCTCTTCGTCTGCATCTGTTTTCTCTTCCAAGTACAATCCGGTTGACTTATGAGCGGACCATTTTTAGAAGGTTGGCTTTGGGAATCAATGGTTCCTATCAATATGGTGGAGATCAGGCAGGTAGCAGGAAAGCTGAATTTTATGGAAAATTATTTCTCTCTCATGGGTCCCCGGTTGGATTGTATATGCAGGCAATGGTTGGCCGGGGAGAAATCCTGAACCATACTTTTGTATATCGTATGACAGAAACGGAAGGCGGTCAGGAACTTGAGTATGACCCGAACAGGCCTTATGTGATGGAAAAGAAGGGAAGCTTTTCATCCAACATCGGGGCAATAGGATTGGGTTTTCAGAATGCCGTTGGGTTGGATAAACGTATCATTCTTGACTTTGGAGTGGGATATCAATTCTTTAAAGTCCCTGCTGATTTCAAAACTCCAATCGTTGCCAATCAACTGGTGTACGGGAAATTTGATTCCAACGCCAAGATTTCCGGTCCCATCTCTCCATTTCAGGGGCGCTTTTCTATTGGGTTTCTGTTCTGATAGGCACTCCCAATTTTCGGAGTGGATTTGCCGGCTCGGGAATTAGTTTTCCCATGTCCTCCTTTAGCTGAACCTATTCTGCTTTCTTTTTCAGCCTGGAAACGAGAATAAACCGAAAACCAGAAAGTCTCCATTTAGGAGTTTATTAAGGCTCTTATAGAATCAGCTCTTGAGGTAAGGTGGTCTTTGCTAAGCCTTAAACTTCCTATCCAGGTATCCTTTCTTTCAGCATCAAAACTTTCTGAAACAGGATCTAGTGAGTTTATTCTTACCCATTCTGAAGCATGAACATATTCGCCTTTTCCCAGTGAAATAGCTACGTGATGAATCTTGTTGTTTCCCCTTTGGAAGAATAAAAGATCACCAGGTAATATATCTGCTATCGATCCGGTTATGATTTCCATTCCTGGTTGTTCCGCTTGTTGCCAGGCATCGCGTGGAAACTCAAATCCCAAAAAATTAAGACAAAACTGAACCAGTCCACTGCAATCCATACCCCATTCACTTCGCCCACCCCAGAAATAAGGGATGTTGATACAATCCAGGGCAGTTTTTACGAAATGCCGGGGCTCGAATACTGGATTTTCAGGAAGGCTTTTTAGTTGGCCGGCTGAAAAAGAAATTGTGGAAAAATCGGAATTGATTTCTGGCCAAATGAAACTTCCTTTCAGGAATGGCACCTGGGTTCCATCCTGAAGGCATTCAATACTGCTGGAAATGACCTGGAAGGGAAGCTGATTTGGAGGCAGACTTTTAACTTGTCCTATATGATTTGTGCGAATGAACCCTGAATATCCATCACTGGTATTGACGAGACTCCAGTTTTCCTCTTTTTGAATGGTTTTTACTATCTCCCCCCTGAGAACCTGGGATACCATTTCGGAGGCATGTTCCGGCTTTGACCTGAGTGGAGCAAGGGCAACAATACAAATACTGTGCATTCTTCAATAAATCAGAATGCGAATTTGGCGGAAAGTAGTGGGAAGAAGTGATTTATGCGCCTGAATTTTCCTGAGATTCCAGGTTGGTTTTATTAGAGGATTCCAGGATGCCCTTGACCTCATTTTTTAATTTGCTTTTTGCCTTGAGCCGGCGGGCAAATTTGCGGGTTAATTTTTCGGCTGCTTTTTCAACCGATTTCGAAATTTTTAATGCAGCTTTTTCGTCTACAGAGTTGAGCGTCAAGTTGATACTCGCTTTCAACATGCCCCGTATTTCTTTTTTTAGTGCCTTTTTCATATCCCTTAAGTTTCCGCAATGTTACGGAAATGTTACGAAACCTTCCCAAAAAATCTGATTTCCAAATTTGTTTGGTCCAAAATCCGAACAGAAAGCGGTTTTCCTAACTCTACTTCCATCAAATTTCACCATAGGAAAACAGTACCTTAACATCTGTTCCCCAATCTCAACCCAGTTTTGCAGCATCCTTCGCATTTACCAAACCAGCATAAGAACAGAAACTGTTTTTGATAACCGGAAAAAAAGGAAGAATGCATTTTAGCATCTACTTCCAAACCCGAATGCATTGACAATGAAAAAGCAAAAGTTTCAGTCCCCAGTCCTTGGAATAGTCATCCTGATGTTGCTTCTGGCCGCTAAAGTTCTTTTTTTACAGCAATAGGGTTAAAGTTTAATCCACCGATTGTTCCAGGTTTTTCCTTCCAGGCTCATCCTAAAAAGATATAGTCCATTGGCCTGATTTGGAAGGATCTCGCTTATAGCTGAACTAATTTCCCCGGCCTTTCCTTCCATCTCCATCAACGTTTTTCCATTAGGGGAAACCACCTTGATGCTTAAATTTTTATCTTCCATTTCTATTGGAACCATCAACCTGACATTCCCCTGTCCTGGATTTGGGTACCATACAAATGGGTTTTTTCCCTCCGGGGCTTTGGTGCTTACCTCAGTTTCAATATCAGCGCTTCTTCTCGGCAAAAGCTGATATCCCTGATTTCTGGGAATAGAACCATCAAACTGGCCTCCAATGCCTGTGATGCTTATGATAAAACCATTTGGAACAGGTAAGTTGAACAATTCACAGTCGTTGTCAATTCGCATATCAATGGTTCTGACACCGTTGCTTATTTGAATTGTAAAACCTGTTCCTGTACCGGTTGTCCATTGGGCTGGATTCACAATGGAGAATCCTGATAAACGGACAAGGTTGGATTCTGTGTTTTCGCTCAATGAATCTACCAGCAATGGTCCAGAAAGTGGTCTTCCGGTGGCAAGAACCACCACCGAGTCCACATTGATTTGTGAAAGGCCGTTAAACTGATTCACCCTTCCAATGGCCCTTACAGAGTCCCCTTCCTGAAGATTCAATCCAAAATTGGAACTGCTGCGGAAGATGTTGATACCGCCTGTGGCATCCCTGATGGCAAACTGAATGCCATTGTTGACACCCCGCAGGTTTATTCCATAAAGCGTTCCATTTACCTTACACAAAACACCCAGAGAGTCAGCGACTCCACCTTCTATACTATTGTTTCCGCGAAGTAAGCCAATAGGATAGGTAGGGATGAAGGCTCCTGGCTGATCGTTGTCGGTAATCGTAATGGTAAAAATTGAATCTGAACCAATCGTGCACCCATTGGGTTGCCGAAGCACCAGAATGATTGTTTCATCAGATTCCTGACTGGCGTCGTCAATGAGTGTTACGTTGAAGGCAACAGAAGTGGTTCCCGAAGAAATCTGAACATTTGGGTTGGATGACAAAATAAAGTCTTGTCCCACCAAAGCGGTTCCTCCTTTTACGACAACCCTGGCGCCAACCAGATTGGCTGGTGCACTGTTAAGGGAAATTGGAATAATCAACGTTCCTGCACCTTCGTTGGCAGGAACACCATTTTGTGCAAAACGG
>JBIPNA010000125.1:0-9368 GCA_044375665.1 Catalimonadaceae bacterium | reverse complement strand
TGGCTTTCTCCAAATTTTCGAAACACGTAGGCCATTGGGACTTCTGGAATATGTTTGTGGTAGGATTTATGGTGGTTTACCTGGCCTTAATTTTAGTATTTCTAAAGCGAATTGCCGACTTCATGTCAAACCGGGTGATCGCTCCTTTTTTCCGCCGTTTGTCGGAGAACGGGATGTTCAGGGCACAACTGCTGCGGACAGGTGCGGTTCTGTTTACGCTGTGTTTTTTATTGAAACTGGTGGTGCACAGCTACTTTCCCTAAAGCACAATGGGCCTGGGTTTCCGCTCCAACTGCATAAATTCGATGTGGAACGGGTTTTTTTCATCGCTTCGCTGAAAAAGGGATGATTTGATCTCCCATTCCCGCTCGGAAACCGGGGGAAATAAAACGGCTTCCTCGTCCTTAATCCGGGTGTAAATGTGGGAAATATACAGGCGGTCGGCCTGTGGAAGGAGCAGTGAAAATATGGCACCGCCGCCAATTACCATGAGTTCCTGTTCGCCCGCTTCTTCTGCAAAGCGCAGGGCATCGGCCACTTTCCGGAAGCCATACACACCATCTGGCAGAGGAAGGTCCACAGAGCTGAGCACCAGAGAGGTGCGGCCCGGCAAAGGTTTTTTGAATCCCTCCCAGGTTCTCCGGCCCATGAGCATGTGGTGGCCCATGGTTTTTTCTTTAAAAAAGGCCAGATCGGCCGGAAGGTGCCAGGGGAGCGTATTGTTTACCCCAATGACCCGGTTTGTGGATACGGCAGCGATCAGCGTTAATTTCATGAAAGCGGTTCTTTTGATGGGGATGTTTCTACATCTGTTCCTTCCATAAAGTCCAGATCTTTCCCAAATGTTTCGTGTACCATAGATGTGCCAACCGCTGCCAGGGCTATGCAAACCAGGCCTACAATGAGGGCGGAAATAACGGTGTCGATCAATTGTTTCTCAAGCAAAACGAAACTGCCGGTAATCAGAACGACGGCGCCCCGCACAAAATTTGGGACCGTATTGGCTACCGTAGACCGGAGATTGGTGCCAAACTGCTCGGCGGCGATGGTTACAAACAAGGCCCAGTATCCGGTGGCGGCACCCAACAGAAAGCACAGGAAATAAAATGCCGTGCTGGAGATGTCGCGGATAAAAAGGTAGGTAATTACCAGGACCAGATTGGCAAAAAGGTAGCCGAATATGACTTTCTTTCGGTTTCGGAACCACTGGGAAAACAGGCCGGAGAGCAGGTCTCCCACGCTTAGCCCCATATAGGCATACATTACACATTCGGCCACGCTTACTGTTCCTTTGGTGATGCCAATGTGGTAGGTAAATCTTTCGGATAAGTTGATGAGGATGCCGATGACAAACCATACCGGCAATCCGATCAGAATGCAGCTGACATAGCGCACCAGACGGTCGGGAGAGGCAAGCAGGACCAGCAGGTTTCCCTGTTTTACTTTTTTTCCGGACATGGAGCGAAACATGCCCGATTCGAGGCTCGAAACCCGTAGAAAAAGAATCACCAGACCCATTCCGCCGCCCACAATATAGGCCACCTGCCAGTCCATCTGGCCCACCATGCTGGCCACCACAGCCCCGAGTGCTCCGAGTGTTACAATGATCATGGTGCCGTATCCGCGGGTTTCCTTGTCCATAGACTCGAGCACCAGGGTTATGCCTGCCCCAAGTTCACCGGCAAGTCCTACCCCGGCAATAAACCGGCAAAGTCCATACAACTCAATGTTGGGCACAAAGGCATTGGCAATATTGGCCAGGGAATACATGAGGATGGATCCGAACAAAACCGAGGCCCTGCCTTTCCGGTCGCCCAGAATGCCCCAAAGCAATCCGCCAAGGAGCATGCCGGTCATCTGAAGATTAAACAGGTATAATTCCTGCCTTTTAAATGCCTCACCAGTAAAGCCCAGATCTGCCAGGCTTTGCTTTTTAACCACGTTGAAAATAATAAGGTCGTAAATATCTACGAAGTAACCCACGGCCGAAATCAGCACGGGTGCATTCCAGACCCCTTTTTTCAGTTGGTATTCCATTCGTTCAGGATTTTTCCTTTTTCAAACAAAAAGTCCGCAATGATACAACCCTCAGGGCAAGTTCGCATCAGGCTTTACAAGATGTCGTACACAAGTTTGAGGACAGTTTTGTATCCCGCATTTTTCTTGAAATGTGAAATCCCATCCCGGGGATAGGTAACGTTGGTGAGGAAAATCACGCTGATGTCTTTTTTGGGATCAACCCAGAAAAGGGTTCCGGTGTAGCCCGTATGTCCGAATGCACTTCGGCTTGCCTTGGGCGGGGCAATGGTTTTCACACTTCGGCCAAAAGCCGGTTTCTGCCAGCCCCGGGCCCGGGCATGCCCCGGCTCTACCTCCCAGGCGAAGCTCCGGATGGTGGAAAGTTTAAGGTAGCGTTTTCCCTGATAGGTTCCTCCCTGGCGCAACATATCGGCCAGGGCCACAAGGTCGGCTGCATTGGAAAAAAGTCCGGCTGCCCCGCAAATCCCGGCCAGTTTGGCGGCTTCGTTGTCGTGTACCCATCCCCAGAGATTTGGGTTTTCTCCGGTAGGGACAATGTTTTCTTTGGCTATGCCCTTCAGCAAAGGATTGAACCCGATCGATTTCAAACCCATTGGCCGAAATAGCCATTCGTCCAGGTACACATCGAGTCGCTTGCCTGAAATTTCTTCAATCAAAATACCCAGCAGCACATAATTGAGGTCGGAATAAATGGTCTTGCTTTTTCCCTGGAAAGGAAGCTGACACAGGTCGCGGAGCATTTTCTGCCGGTATCCTTTTGGCATAAAAATGCCCCGGTAGGGATCGGGAAACAGCGCCGTGGCCACAGGAGAGAAGCTGCGCTCATTCCACATATCCTTCGAAATAAGCCAGTAATTGGGATAATAATAAGGCGGAAGTCCGGTTTTATGTGCCAGCAGCCGGTCCACAGTAAGGCGCCCCAAAGGAAAACCCTTCGTGGCGGGAATCCACTTTCCAAGGGTATCGTTCGGCGAAATCCGGCCTTGCTCGCAAAGGGCCATGACCGTGATCGAAACGGCAATGGCTTTGGTAACCGAGGCCAGATCGTACACCGATTTTTCCGGGTTGGGCATTTTGTGCGAGCCATAATGGGTTTCTCCCCACTGGTGGCGGATCAGGGTTTTGTTGCCTTTTCTGACCCAGAGCACGGCTCCCGGAAAATCCCGGCTGCGGATAAACTGCTGCATCCTTGCATCCAGAACCGCCATTTTCCCAGAAAACCTGGATTTTAAGACAAGCTTTTTCCTGGCCTCAGATTTTTCGGAAAGGCTGAAACAGAAGAGCAAGAAAAAAGCAATCCGGAAAAAGGTATTCAAAGTAGTCCTGGGCCAGTTCAGGCAGTTTTTCCAGGCCATTATTTTTTTACCGCAATCGAAAGCTCGTCCAGTTGCTTAACATCAAGGGTGGAGGGCGAATCGATCATCACATCCCGGCCTGAGTTGTTTTTGGGGAAAGCAATAAAATCGCGGATGGAATCAGCGCCACCCAAAAGCGAGCAAAGCCGGTCGAACCCAAAGGCAATGCCTCCATGTGGCGGGGCACCGAATTCGAAGGCCTCCATCAGAAACCCAAATTGCTTCCGGGCTTCTTCGTCGCTGAAGCCAAGTAAGGAAAACATCCTCGCCTGAAGGTCCCGGTTGAAAATCCGGATCGATCCGCCTCCAACTTCTACACCGTTGATCACCAGATCATAGGCGTTTGCCCTTACTTTTCCGGGATCCGTTCCCAGCAAGGCAATGTCTTCGGGTTTGGGCGAGGTAAACGGATGGTGCATGGCAAAATACCTGTTTTCCTCCTCCGAAAACTCCAGCAGGGGGAAATCCACAACCCACAAAACCTCAAAACGCGATTTATCCCGAAGGCCAAGTTGCTGTCCCATTTCAAGGCGCAGTTCGTTCAGCGCTTTTCGGGTTTTGGCTTCCGGTCCTGACAATATCAAAAGAAGATCGCCAGGTTTGGCACGGGCTTTTTCCAGCCAGGTCTTCAGGATTTCAGGACTGTAAAATTTATCGACCGAAGATTTGATTTCGCCCGTTTCGCTGTAGCGTACATAGGCCAGTCCCCCGGCGCCGATCTGGGGGCGTTTCACCCATTCGGTCAGTTCATCCAGTTGCTTTCGGGTATAAACTGCGCATCCCGGGGCACAGATGGCCAGCACATTTTCTGCAGCATCGAATACCGGAAAGCCTTGTCCTTTGGCCAGTTCGTTCAGGGATACAAACTCCATCCCAAAACGCAGGTCTGGCTTGTCGGAGCCATATTTTTCCATGGCTTCGGCGTAGGTCATGCGTCGGAAGGCCGGCAGTTCCAGACCCAGTACCTCGCGGAAAACCTGTCGGGTCATGCCTTCAAAAGTATTCAGGATGTCCTCCTGCTCCACAAAGGCCATTTCACAATCGATCTGGGTAAATTCAGGCTGGCGGTCGGCACGAAGGTCTTCGTCGCGAAAGCACTTTACAATCTGAAAATACCGGTCAAAGCCCGCCACCATCAGCAGCTGCTTGAAGGTTTGGGGCGATTGGGGCAAGGCATAAAATTCGCCAGGATTCATCCGGCTGGGCACCACAAAATCGCGGGCACCTTCGGGCGTCGATTTGATCAGGACAGGCGTTTCCACATCCATAAATCCCTGACCATCGAGGTAGTGGCGGACCACCTGGCCTACCCTGTGGCGGAGTTCCAGGTTTTTGCGGACCACATTGCGGCGCAAATCCAGGTAGCGGTATTTCATCCGAAGGTCGTCGCCGCCATCGGTTTCGTCTTCAATCAGGAAAGGCGGAAGTTTGGCCGGGTTCAGTATTTCCAGCTCCGAAGGTTGAATTTCTATGGCTCCTGTAGCCATTTTGTCGTTTTTGGCGGTGCGTTCCAGCACGGTTCCCTTCACCTGCACCACAAATTCCCGACCCAGAGACCGGGCTGTTGCCAGCAGCGCCGGCGCATCCTGACTTTCATTGAGAATAAGCTGGGTAATGCCGTACCGGTCCCGGAGATCGATCCATACAAGTCCGCCTTTGTCCCGGATTTTCTGGACCCAACCTGCCAGCACCACCTTTTGCCCGACATGAGAAAGATTTAATTCACCACACGTATTCGACCTGTACATACTCATTTTCAATAAAACGGGCCGCAATTACCGAAAAGCAGGCCTTCTTTCCAATCCACATTCCAACCTTTGGTTTATTTAAACCGTCTTTTGCCTGAACCAAAAAAATCTTTACGTTTGTATCCTAAGTCATGGTCAACCAACTACGCTCCACCATTCTGATTTTCCTGCTTTGGCTGGCAGTTTCTGCCTTTCAGGTGCAGGTCTCCTCATTCACAGCCGTGTATCAGGGGTCAGACATTCGCCTGGAGTGGAAGGTGAGCGACGAAACTGAAGTAACTGTTTACGAAATCCATCGGAAAAAAGAGAGCGATGCCGGGTTTTCCAAGCTGGGCGAAGTTCCCCAATCTGCCATGGGCAGTTACCTTTGGGTAGACGACAATCTGTATAAAGATGGCGATTCGATGGAGAACATCAGCTACCGGCTTTCGGCAGTTACCCCATCCGGACCCAAATATTTTTTCACCAACATTCAGCATACCCCTACTGCCGTGCAGCGGTCTTGGGGCAGCATCAAATCGATGTTTCGCTAAACCGGAACAGATCCGTCGCGGGGGCTCAGGCCCCTTTTTTTATGCCCTTTCCACGCCGGTTTCCGCATTCCTTTTCCTTCTCGGGCAAGGTTCATGGGCCTGGGCCGCAGGGTAAAAATCGATTGGGCGTGCCCCCGGTGCAGGCTTTGGCGTAATTTTGAGATAGCCAACCTGGTTTCCTGCCCCGGGGTCGGGCCATACGCTGCAAATCCTCGTCCGGGCCGGCTTTAGGATTTTTTTTTGATGTTACCCATGTCCGGCCCGTCCTGCGGGTTTTTCGCTTTTGTCCCTCACGCGGGCGGGGGTTTAGAATATTTGGCCCCGATTTCTTTCGCAACCAACCAGACCATTTTACAACACCGATATTATTGACCGAAAATTGAAATGATGTGCATTGGCTTGTGGCAAAAACTTTTATTTAAGATTTGTGGCCTTTTATTTTTTTAAATTCTCTGTGGCCCACAAATCATTTTAAATTTTGTGGCCCACAATGTTTTTTATTTATCAATTGCCACAAGTCTGGAATGGAGAAATTTATTGGAGAAAATAATTTTTGCTTTCCCATTTGTCCGTAGTGTTCCCTCCACGAATCCAACATGAAATGCAGGGTCTCCGGACCTGGTGGCTATAATCTCCGCCAGATGGAAAGGGCCAATGAAACCGGATTCGGGTCAGGGAAGGTGGTTCGGGCGTACAGGCCCTTAACATTTCGCTCCTACGGAGCTGTGGTTCCTGTTTTTTCTTTTTCTGTTGACATTTGACCCTGCCGGGGTCGGGAATATAAACTCCGCCTGGTTGTATGTCTCCCGCATCAAAACTCCATCATAGCATTTTACCCTTTTCCAGGTTCATAAATATTCCATACCTGACGGCAGGGTTGATGAGCGTGGTTGATCATTGCTACCCATAGTTGGTCCTCAGGGGGACCAACTATGGGGGTGGACTTGCCCGCCAGGTCGCAAGACACAGCATTGTCATTCGAAGTTCAAAGAGGCTCTTCGGAACGTTCCGATCAGGAAGCAACCATGCAAATCGTAAACTAAAACATATGTAAATCGAAAAGTTTATGGATTGAAGATCGTAAAATAGCCGTTTTTTTGGTGGAATATTTTTGCGATGATTCAAAGAACACTGGCCGGCCAAATTGAAGCGATGTTGCCCTTATACCCGATTGTGGCCGTAACAGGCCCCCGTCAATCTGGAAAGACGACCTTGCTAATGAACATGTTTCCTGAATATCAATATGTATCGCTTGAAAACCCTGATGTACTTTCGTTTGCTTTAAATGACCCCAACGGCTTTTTAGAGCTTTACAGCGGAAAAGTGATTTTCGACGAGGTTCAGAGGGCTCCACAAATCTTTTCCTACCTGCAAACCAAGGTCGACAAGTCCGGTGTAATGGGTCAGTTTATCCTGTCGGGTTCACAGAATTACAGTTTGATGAGCAGCATCTCGCAAAGCCTTGCAGGTAGGGTAGCAATGTTTCGCCTTTTGCCCTTTGACTTTTCGGAGTTGAAAAATGCAGGTCAACTCCCGGTTGATTATGCTCAGATTTTAATTCGGGGAAATTACCCTGCTTTATACAACCGACCCATACCTCCTTCAGATTTTTATGCGAATTATACCGAAACGTATGTAGAAAGAGATGTGAGTGATTTGCTTAAAATAAAGGACTTAGCATCTTTCAAATCTTTTTTGAAGTTGTGTGCAGGAAGAGCAGGGCAATTAATAAATTTCGCAGAATTGGCCCGTGATGCGGCCATTTCTGTGCCCACTGTGCGTGCATGGCTTTCTATTTTGGAGAGCAGCTATCTGGTGTATCAATTGCCACCTTATTATCGGAATTTTAATAAACGGCTTGTCAAAAGTCCAAAACTTTATTTCTACGACACTGGCTTGCTGTGTTTTTTGTTGGGAATCAAAACTACCGAGCAGTTGGCTCTGATAGAGCATAAGGGAGCTATTTTCGAGAACTTTATCTGCAACGAATACATGCGGCAAAATTTCCATCTAAACCTTCATAGGGAATTTTACTTCTGGCGCAATTCAAACGGATTGGAAGTAGATCTGATTATTGGTGGCGATTCACCAACCTTCGCTTTTGTAGAAATTAAGGCAACAAAAACAATTGTACAGAAAATGTTTAGGAACTTGGATGAAGTGGGCGAAATGGCGGGTAACCTTCTCGGAAATAAGATATTGGTATATGGTGGAAACCAATCTCAAAAGCGAAGCCATTATCAGGTATGGGCCTGGGCAGATGTGCAATTAAACCCATAAACGTTTTTGGAAAACCATATATCTGGCTTAAACTACTTCCATTCAATAGCGGGCCGCGGTGAACCCTGTATCTTCTCAAACCGATAAATAAGGATTTGAAACCGGATTCGGGTCAGGGATGGTAGTTCGGGCGTACGGGCCCATAACATGTCGCTAATACAGAGCTGTGGGTCCTGTTTTTTCTTTTTTTGTTGACATTGGGCACTGCTGGTGCCTCCGGTCTGGTTTGGTGGTTTAACCCAAAGTGAAAGAAGGCTGTAGAGAACAAAGAAAACGGAACCTTGATTCTGAGAAGCCAGGGAGAATGGGTATTACCCAAAACGATGCGGCCAGGATAGACGCGAAAAGCCCGGAAGGCGCAAGGCACGCAGCGCCTGAGGACTTGCAGCAGATAGCCTGAAATGCCGCCCAAATCCGGCACCGCCTGTTCTGACACTTCAGGCAAGGCAAAAAAAAGCCGGTTTAAGGAACCGGCTTTGTGAAAAAAAAAAGAAGATCTTTAATTGAGGACTTCTTCCACAGGCGTGTATGGAAGGCCCCAGGCATCGGAAACGCCTTTGTACACGATTTTTCCGCCAACCACATTCAAACCCAGAAGGAGTTCTGCGTTGTCTTTGCAGGCTTGCTTCCAGCCTTTGCGGGCCAGTTGAAGGCCATAAGGAAGGGTGGCATTGGTTAACGCGAGTGTGGAAGTATAGGGTACTGCCCCTGGCATGTTGGCCACACAATAATGGACCACTTCGTCGATGATGAATACCGGGTTTTCGTGTGTTGTGGGTTTGCAGGTTTCGATACAGCCCCCTTGGTCTACGGCCACATCCACGAGAACCGTTCCCGGTTTCATGGTCCTGAGCATATCGCGGGTAATGAGGTGGGGCGCCTTGGCTCCCGGAATCAGAACTGCCCCGATGATCAGATCCATGTGCTTGATGTAGCGCCGGATGTTGAACTCATTGCTCATCACGGTGTTGACATTGGCTGGCATAAAATCGGCCAATGCCCGGAGGCGGGGAAGACTTACGTCCATGATGGTAACGTGTGCCCCAAGACCGGCAGCCATTTTGGCCGCCTGGGTGCCCACAATGCCGCCACCAAGTACAAGCACATTTGCAGGAGGAACGCCTGGTACGCCACCCAGCAAAATTCCCCTTCCTTTCATGGGCTTTTCGAGGTATTTGGCACCTTCCTGAACCGACATCCTTCCGGCAACTTCAGACATGGGAACCAGCAAGGGGAGGGAGCGGTCGGTTTTCTCTACTGTTTCGTAGGCCAGGCAAATGGCCTTGCGGGCCACCATGGCATGGGTAAGCGTTTCGGAACTGGCGAAGTGAAAATAGGTGAAAATCAATTGATTTTCTTTTACCAGTTCATATTCCTGCTCGATGGGTTCTTTTACCTTGATGATCATGTCG
>JBIPNA010000124.1:0-9404 GCA_044375665.1 Catalimonadaceae bacterium | reverse complement strand
CTTCGGTAAAGGAAGTTCGTTTTCTTCTACAGTGATCCGGATTTCAAGGATTTCAGTGGCACTGGGAATCGCCATCCTGTTCGTTTCAGTGGTTATTTATGCTGGTTTCCAAAAGGAAATTGAAAAGAGGATGTTCAGTGTGAGCGGGCAGGTAAGTATCCGACAATTTTCTACCGGGACATTGTATGAGGAGGTGCCGCAGGAAATCCAGTCTGCCTTTTTGAAAAAACTCAAAGAGCTTCCAGATGTCGGGCATGTCCAATCTTTTGCCTACAAGCCAGCATTGGTAAGCAATGAAAAGGAGGTAGCGGGCATTGTATTGAAAGGAATTGGGAAAGATTTTAATCTCCCTGCATTTGCTGAAAATGTTCAGGGGCCTTTGAAGAGCCCGCCGGGGGAGGGAGAAATATGGGTTAGTGGTAAGCAGGCCAGAACACTGGAGCTCCAAACAGGCATGGATGTGATCTTGTTTTTTATGGACGATCCGCCCCGGTATCGAAAAATGAAAGTCACCCGGATTTACCAAACCGGCCTGGAGGATGTAGATGAATCGCTTGCATTTGTTTCGCTGAACCTTTTGCAGGAGATAAATGGATGGGAGGCAAGTCAGGTGGGTGGTTTTGAGGTTTTTGTACGCGACTTTGGCCATTTTGATCAGGCCCTCGAAGCGATTGAATCGGTCCTTCCTTACAATCTGGGGGCCGAACCCATTACTTTAACCCAGGCCCAGTTGTTCGAATGGCTTGATGTTATTGGGAGAAATGTGGTTGTCCTTTTTTTCCTTGTAGCCATGGTGGCGGGTTTCAATATTGCCGCTACTTTGTTGATTATGGTGGTGGAAAGACGGAAAATGGTTGGCGTTTTGAAAGCCCTTGGCGCAGAAAATGCAATGATTCGCTCCATATTTATCCGGAATGGCCTTGGCATTATGATTCAAGGTACCCTTTGGGGCAATGGAATTGGTGCCGCGTTTGCCTTACTTCAGTGGAAATTTCATTTGATTCCCCTGGATGCTGAAAACTATTATTTATCCACCGTACCCATTTCCTGGGATTTGGGATCAATATTTTTAATCAATCTGGGTGTATTCCTGATATCCTGGCTGGTCATATTAATTCCTGTCCGGATGGTAAACCGGATCCAGCCTGCAGAAGCCGTTAGGAACTAAATTCAGGTTTGTAAAACACCCAGGTTGAATTCCCGGGTTATGGGTGCATGGTTTGCAGCTTCCAGTCCCATAGAAATCATGGTACGGGTTTCGGAAGGGAGAATCAGCTCGTCGATCCATAGTCTTGCTGCTGCAAAATATGGGGAGGTTTGCCGGTCGTATCGGGCTTTGATGGTTTCAAACAATTCCTTTTCCTTTTCAGGAGTTATTTCAAGTCCCTTTGCTTGCAAAGTTGCTTTTTCAATCTGAAGCAGTGTGTTTGCCGCAGCTGCCCCGCTCATTACAGCTACCTGAGCGGAAGGCCATGCAAAAAGAAACCTGGGATCATAGGCTTTTCCACACATGGCATAGTTTCCGGCTCCAAAGCTGTTTCCTACATACAATGTGATTTTGGGGACCACGGAGTTGGACATGGCATTGACCAGTTTGGCGCCATCTTTAATTATTCCCCCGTGTTCGGCCCGGCTACCCACCATAAAACCTGAAACGTCCTGGATGAACAGGAGTGGAATCCGCTTCTGGTTGCAGTTCATGATAAACCGGGCTGCCTTGTCAGCGGAATCTGAATAAATCACACCACCCATCTGCATTTCGCCCTTTTTGCTTTTCACCATTTTTCGCTGGTTGGCCACGATGCCAACGGCCCATCCATCAATCCGGGCATAGGCGCACAAAATGGTTTTGCCATATAATGCTTTGTATTCTTCCCATTCGCTGTTGTCGCAAAGGCGTTTGAGAATTTCTGCCATGTCATAAGGTTTGGCCCTGTCGAAAGGAAAAACCTGATCCAGATCAGCCCAGGAGGCCAAAGGTGATTTTGGTTCTGTCCGGTTGAAACCTGCCCGGGGCCGTTCTCCCATTTTTTCAACAATGTTCCGGATGGATTGGAGACAGGCTTCATCATTGGGGTGTTTATAATCGGTAACACCTGAAATCTCACAATGTGTGGTTGCCCCACCCAGGGTTTCGTTGTCAACATCTTCCCCAATGGCAGATTTTACCAGATAGGATCCTGCGAGGAATACCGAGCCGGTTCCATCTACAATCATAGCCTCATCAGACATAATGGGTAAATATGCTCCGCCTGCTACGCAAGAGCCCATGATCGCTGCAATCTGAACAATTCCCATGCTGCTCATGATGGAGTTGTTTCGAAAAACACGTCCAAAGTGTTCTTTGTCGGCAAACACATCTGCCTGCAAGGGCAGGAAAATTCCCGCCGAATCGACCAGATAAATGATGGGCAAACGGTTTTCCATCGAAACTTCCTGCGCCCGGAGATTTTTCTTGGCAGTTATCGGAAACCAGGCTCCGGCCTTAACTGTGGCATCATTGGCTACGATGACGCACATGCGGCCACAGACATATCCCACACCGGCCACAGTGCCGCCAGATGGGCAACCGCCTTCTTCTTCATACATTCCGTCACCGGTAAACAAGCCCAGTTCCATGAAGGACGTCCCTTCATCAGTGAGCATTGCAATCCGTTCCCGGGCTGTCAGTTTCCCTTTTTTCTTGTGTGCTTCTATTCTCTTTTGACCGCCTCCCAAACGGGTTACTTTTCTTTTTGCAATCAGTTGGGTTTCCAGATCGGACAGGCTGGCAGGGGTGGCAGAGGCCAGTTTTTCGGACATAGTTTCAGTTAATGGTGTATTAAAAACAAGGCAAAGAAGCTAAAAAACCCACAAACGGGCCATGGGAAGTTTCCGGTTTAATCTTGCTCAAGCTGTCGTCTATACATTTGAATGGTATTTTCTATACCAAAATACAGGGCATCGCAGATCAATGCATGCCCAATCGATACTTCGAGCAGATGTGGAACATGCTGCGCAAACCATTTCAAATTCTCCAAATTCAGGTCATGACCGGCATTCACCCCCAAACCGCATTGGTTTGCCCAGATGGCAGCCCTGGAAAATGGCTCCACTGCCTTTTTGGGGTCCGTAGGAAAATCTGCAGCATAGGGCTCTGTGTACAGTTCTATGCGGTCGGCCCCGGTTTCTGCAGCTTTCTCAATTCGGTTCTGATCCGGATCGATAAAGATGGAGACCCTGATGCCCTGGTCATGGGCCCTGGCTACCACCTCCTTCAGAAAATGGAAATGGGTTTTGGTATCCCAGCCGGCATTTGAAGTAAGCACACCAGGAGGATCAGGTACCAGGGTAAGCTGGTCAGGCTTAACCTCAAAAACCAAATCCAGAAATGCGGGATCCGGGTAGCCTTCTATATTAAATTCAGTTTGGACCATTGGTTTCAAAGCCCTGACGTCGGCATAGCGGATATGTCGTTCATCCGGACGCGGATGCACAGTTATGCCCTGGGCGCCAAAGGATTCAATGTCCATGGCCATGTGCAATAAATCAGGATTGTTACCGCCCCTTGCATTTCGAAGGGTGGCAATTTTGTTGATGTTGACACTTAGTTTTGGAATCATAGCACTGGAACCGGATGTCCGGCAAGAAAAGCTTTTGCGTCCATCCTTCGCTTTCCTTCCGGTTGAATTTCTAAAATCTGTAGCCAACCATCTTTGCAGGACAATGCCAGGACCCCAGGACGAATGATGAATAGTTTCCCTGGCAGGGTGTGTATCTCGTGTAAATCTTTTTCAGGCCTCGTTTTATAAATTTTGTAGACTGCACCTTCCGATTCCAGGAAGGCCCCGGGTTGCGGAGAGAGCCCACGAACCTGGTTGTGTAATTCGAGCATTCCAGAGGAAGGGTCAAGCCGGCAGGTTTCCCTGTGGATTTTGGGCGCCAGACTGATTTTTCTTTCATCCTGGGGAAAGGGCTTCAGGTTGCCAGCCGCAATTCCTTTTACTGTTTTCCAAACCAGATCGGCACCTTTCTGCTGGAGACGATCATACAGTTCACCAACGGTTTCTTCAGAACCTATGGCCACTTTTTCCTGAAGCAAAAGATCGCCGGTATCGATTTCGTGGCGGAGGAAAAAAGTGGTTATGCCGGTCTCGGTCTCTCCCCGCATGATGGCCCAGTGTATAGGTGCTGCTCCCCGATAGCCAGGCAAAAGGGATGCATGCAGATTAAATGTACCCATAGGTGGCATCCTCCAGACTTGTTCAGGCAGCATCCTGAATGCGACCACGATGCCAAGATCCGGCTCAAAAGATTTCAGTTTTTGTAAAAAATCCGGATCCTTTAGTTTTTCTGGCTGGAGGACGGGGATTCCTGCAGCTTCTGCCACTTCCTTCACCGCACTTTTTCTCAAATGAAGTCCCCGACCTGCTGGTTTGTCAGGAGCTGTGACAACCACAACCACCCTGGCACCTTCTGAAATGAGTTTTTGCAAAGAGATTGCTGCAAATTCAGGTGTTCCCAGAAATAATATTCTCAAGTCGGTTGGAAGGGGCATGCCCCAAAACAAGGGTCTTGACGACCAATTCCCCAAATGATTTTTGTAATTCTCTTATTTTTCCATCGGTGTTGATTTTATTGCAGCCCGTCTGAATTTCAGGCGCGACTTTTCCACGGAGCTTATGAAAACAAAAGAAGAGATTGTCACCGACTGGTTGCCCAGGTATACAGGAACACCACTTGAGAACTTTGGTAAATACATCCTGCTGACCAATTTTATCAATTATGTCCAGATGTTTGCCGATAAGTTTGATGTGCCGATTGTCGGAATGGACAAGCCCATGCAAACGGCCACAGCAAACGGGATCACCATCATTAACTTTGGGATGGGATCGGCAATGGCTGCGACAGTCATGGATTTATTGTCAGCCATTGAGCCGGCAGCAGTTTTGTTTTTGGGTAAATGCGGTGGATTGAAGAAGAAAACAGCCATTGGGGATCTGATCCTTCCAATTGCTGCCATCCGCGGCGAGGGAACAAGCAACGACTATTGCAAACCTGAGATTCCTGCCCTACCTTCTTTCCGTTTGCAGAGAGCCGTTTCTTCTATGATAAAAAAACATGAGTTGGATTATTGGACCGGGACGGTTTACACCACAAACCGTCGTGTATGGGAGCACGATAGCGAGTTCAAGGAATATTTGAGGGAGCTTCGGGCTATGGCCATCGATATGGAAACAGCAACCATTTTTGTGGTAGGTTTTGTAAACAACATACCCAAAGGGGCACTTTTGCTTGTTTCTGACAATCCTATGGTTCCTGAAGGAGTAAAAACTTCTAAATCAGATACGAAAGTGACTTCCGCCTTTGCAGAAAAACACCTGCAGATCGGGATTGATTCCCTCCTGGAGCTGGCCAATTCGGGAGAATCGGTGAAGCATTTGAGGTTTGAGTGATTTTGGTGTTGGTTCCCGGACAGAAAGGGACAAAAAAAGCCAGGATGCTCTCCTGGCTTTTTTTATGAATGTAATGAACCCGTTTTCAGACGCTGAAACTTTCGCCGCAGCCGCATGTTCTGCTGGCATTGGGGTTTACAAATTGAAATCCTTTCCCATTCAATCCATCCGAAAAATCTAAAATCGTTCCTGCAAGGTAGAGTACTGACTTTTTGTCTACCACAAGTTTGACACCTTTATCTTCGATGAGTTTGTCGGTAGGCTGAAGTTCTTCATCAAAGGCAAGATCATACATCAGACCTGAGCAACCTCCTCCTTTAACACCAACCCGCACGTGGAAATTTTCTCCTCTGTTTTCGGAGGTTTTTATCTCCAGAATTTTCTCTTTGGCTTTTTCCGATACCTGAATCATAAGTAGCTGATTTTTGCAGTCACAAATATACCTGCGAAAATCATTCCAAATTTCTTTTCCTTTTACCAATCGATTTGTAAGGGAATTTTCATAGTTTTGCACCCTATTTTTCCAATCGCTAAAATTTCTAAAGAAATTGGGCAAAACCATAACAAAATCAGGCAGAATTTCATTTGCATCGGTGAAGCCTGCCATCGATTATCCGGATTTTCTGGACGTTCAGCTTCAATCGTTTAAGGATTTTTTCCAGCTGGAAACCCCAGTTGAAAAAAGAACCGCAGAAGGCCTTTTTAAGGTGTTCTCGGAGAACTTTCCCATCTCTGATAGCCGCGACAACTACGTTTTATCTTTCATAGATTACAATGTAGATCCACCCAAATATTCTCTTGAAGAGTGTATCGACAGAGGGTTGACGTATTCGGTTCCATTGAAAGCAAAGTTGCGCCTTGAGTGTAAGGACGCCGACAACGAAGATTTTCAAACTATTGAGCAAGAGGTCTTTTTGGGAAATATCCCATACATGACAAGCCGTGGCTCTTTTTGCATCAATGGTGCAGAGCGGGTTATTGTTTCTCAGTTGCACAGGTCCCCGGGCGTGTTTTTTGCCCAAAGCAAACACACCAACGGTACCAAGCTTTATTCAGCCAGAATTATTCCTTTCAAAGGATCCTGGATTGAATTTGCAACCGATGTAAACAATGTGATGTATGCCTACATCGATCGGAAAAAGAAGTTTCCTGTCACCACGCTTTTGCGTGCCATTGGATTTGGTTCGGACAAAGACATCCTCGATTTGTTTGGTCTTTCTGAAGAAATCAATGTCAATAAAACCAATCAGAAAAAGCTTTTAGGTCGGAAACTGGCTGCCAGGGTTTTGAAATCCTGGACAGAAGATTTTGTGGATGAAGATACTGGTGAAGTAGTTTCCATTGCACGTAATGAAGTATTGCTGGAACGCGATACGGTAATTAAGGAAGATGATCTGGAGGTAATTATGGACTCTGGTGCCAAGTCGGTAATTGTTCATCGTGAGGATGTCAATTCTACCGATTACACCATCATTTATAATACACTTCAAAAAGATCCATCCAATTCAGAGAAGGAAGCGGTTGAGCAGATTTACCGCCAGTTGAGAAATACAGATGCACCGGATGAGCAAACCGCAAGGGACATCATTCAGAATCTGTTTTTCTCTGATAAAAGATATGATCTGGGAGAAGTTGGTCGTTACAGAATCAACAAAAAACTTGGTCTGAGCACTTCATCTGCTACCAGGGTGTTGACCACCGAGGACATCATCATGATTGTGAAGTACCTCATTGGTCTGATCAACTCCAAGGCAGTAGTCGATGATATTGACCACTTGTCTAATCGTCGTGTCCGCACTGTTGGAGAACAATTGTATTCCCAATTTGGTGTCGGTCTGGCCCGTATGGCCAGAACCATCAAAGAAAGGATGAACGTCCGCGATAATGAGGACTTCAAGCCAGTAGATCTGATCAATGCCCGGACGCTTTCGTCTGTGATCAATTCTTTCTTCGGTACAAACCAGCTTTCGCAGTTTATGGATCAAACAAATCCATTGGCTGAAATTACCCACAAGCGTCGCCTTTCAGCCCTCGGGCCAGGTGGACTTTCTCGTGAAAGGGCTGGTTTTGAGGTTCGTGACGTACACTATACCCACTACGGGCGCCTTTGTACCATCGAAACCCCTGAAGGACCTAACATCGGACTAATTTCTTCCCTTTGCATCCATGCCAAAGTAAACGGAATGGGTTTCATTGAAACACCATACCGCAAGATCATGGATGGAAAAGTAGCTGTTGGTCATCCGATTGAATATCTGACAGCTGAAGAAGAAGATGGACACAACATTGCCCTTGCCAAAGCCAAATTGAGCGACGATGGCGTATTCCTTCAGGATCGGGTAAAATCGAGATACGAAGGAGATTTTCCTCTGGTAGAACCAGGCAACCTGACCTACATGGACGTTGCCCCCAACCAGATCGTTTCGATTGCAGCTTCCATGATTCCATTCCTGGAGCATGATGATGCAAACCGTGCCCTGATGGGATCAAACATGCAACGCCAGGCGGTACCCCTGCTTCGTCCGGAAGCTCCGATTGTGGGTACAGGCTTGGAATCAAGGGTGGCAGAAGATTCGAAAACGCTTATTGCTGCTGAAGATACCGGAGAAGTCATTTATGTTGACTCTACCAAAATTGTCATTCAGTACGAGCAGACAGACGATCAGCGGATGGTTGAATTTGACAACGACATCCGTACTTATAATCTGACAAAGTTCCGCCGGACCAATCAGGATACCTGCATTAATCTTCGTCCTATTGTCAACAAAGGAGACAAGGTGGTGCGTGGACAAATCCTTTGCGAAGGATACGCTACACAAGGCGGAGAACTCGCTCTTGGACGTAACATGATGGTGGCATTCATGCCATGGCAGGGTTACAACTTTGAGGATGCGATCGTTATTTCCGAAAAAGTGGTTTCGGATGATATTTTTACTTCCATCCACATCGAAGAGTACGAGCTTGAAGTTCGGGAAACCAAACGTGGAGAAGAAGAGCTTACCTCCGAAATTCCAAACGTAAGCGAAGAAGCTGTAAGGAATCTGGATAAGGATGGCATCATCCGGGTAGGAGCTGAGGTGAAGGAAGGAGATATCCTGGTAGGAAAAATCACACCTAAAGGAGAAAGTGATCCTACTCCTGAGGAAAAGCTTCTCCGTGCTATCTTCGGTGATAAGGCCGGAGATGTGAAGGATGCTTCTATGAAGGCGCCACCATCTATGCGTGGTGTGGTTATCGACACGAAATTGTTTTCCCGCCCCAGAAAAGATAAAGACCTGAGGGCAGCCTCCAAAAAAGATCTGGATGTACTTAAATCCAAGTATTCCAGAGATTTACTTGAAATCAGGACAAGGGCCATCGACAAACTGATTGCCATTCTTGAAGGCAAAACCTGTAAAGGAATCAAGCATAAGTTTGGGGACGAAATCATGTCCAAAGGCGTGAAATTCAGCCGCAAAAACATAACTGAGAACCTCTTCCCGGACAAAAACCCCTACAGGGATGAAAGCAATTACAATGTTCAGGAAGAAGCCAATCTGATCAGCGATCTGGTTTTGGAAAACTGGACAGACGATGCCCGGATGAACAAAATGGTCTTTGATCTCGTGAAGAACTTCATCAAGAAGAGAAACGAAGTCTCAGGAAGGTTCAAAAGAGAGAGGGTTGCCATTGAGGTTGGAGATGAATTACCAACAGGAATTGTAAAGCTTGCCAAAGTATACATTGCCAAAAAGCGGAAGCTGAAGGTGGGAGATAAAATGGCTGGTCGTCACGGAAACAAGGGGGTTGTTGCCCGTATTGTTCGCCATGAGGATATGCCTTTTCTTCAAGATGGAACTCCCGTGGACATCGTACTTAATCCACTGGGCGTACCTTCCCGTATGAACATTGGTCAGATTTACGAGACAGTTCTTGGATGGGCAGGTCGGAAACTGGGACGTAAGTATGCTACACCTATTTTTGATGGAG
>JBIPNA010000123.1:0-9424 GCA_044375665.1 Catalimonadaceae bacterium | reverse complement strand
CCCGCTTGGCGATCCATTGGAGTTAAATGCCATTCAGGAAGTTTTTGGAGAACATGCCTTTCGCATGAACATTTCCTCAACAAAGTCTATGCACGGCCACCTTCTGGGTGCTGCAGGTGCTATTGAGGCTGCTGCCTGCATCAAGGCCATTCAACACCAAACCGTTCCGCCAACCATTAACCTGGATGATCTGGATGAATCCATCGATCCAAGATTTAACCTAACACCAAACGTGGCTGAAAAACGGGAAATCCGTTATGCCATGAGCAATGGATTTGGTTTTGGGGGCCACAACGCCGCCGTTATTTTCAAACGCATGGATTAGGCGCAGGTGGCCATTTCCAACATTTTTTCTTTTTTATTTCGCCACTCTCCCAAAGACAGTAGTTTTTTTAACGCCATCCGTCAGCTAACGGGTGTAAAGCCAAAAAACATCGAGCTTTATCGGTTGGCGACCAAGCATTCTTCCGCGGCCCAGAAAGTTAAGGACCACAACGAGCGACTGGAATATCTGGGAGATGCCGTACTTGGGTGCATCATTGCCGAGTACTTATTTAAAAAGTTTCCTTTTAAAGATGAAGGGTTCCTGACCGAAATCCGATCCAGGATCGTAAATGGAGAGCACCTGGCCAATCTTGCCAGAAAAACAGGTCTCAACTCCCTTATTGAGCACGACAAACGACAGAGGGGAAATCAATTGGCCCGTTCTTCCATGCATGGTGACGCTATGGAGGCTTTGGTTGCTGCTGTTTATCTGGACCATGGTTTTAAAGTTTGCAGGACATTTGTTCTAAACAAGCTCATTTTACCGCATGTAGATCTCGAGGCTCTTGTCGATCAGAACATTAATTTTAAGAGCCAGATTATTGAGTATGCTCAGCGGCACAACCGAAAAGCATCATTTTCAATTGTAGAAGAAAAAGGCTCATCCCACCACCGGGAATTTGTGGCCGAAGTTAGCCTGGATGGAGAAGTAGTAGGCAGGGGGAAGGGGCTCAGCAAGAAAAAAGCAGAACAGGCCGCAGCGGAGCAGGCGGTGCAAAGCATTCAGGCTTAAACTCCAGATTAAAAACTTCTGACCTGGAAGTAAATGCTCTGGAATGAACTGATTCATTTCCAGTGTAAGGTTTTTGGAACTAGACAGGGGATGGGGCCCAGGAATACCTCCTTCTTTGTATTTGAATCAACAGATCCCCTAAAAACATCCCAGGATGCCGATCGAAAGCTTAAAGGATTTGAAAACCGTCTATGAATTGCACAAGTCAATGGAGGACAACCAGGTCATCATTGCTTATGAAGGCGAGTTCAATACCAACATTACCCAATCTGTTCTCGCTCTGGCAGAAAAAAATCTCGATCAGAAACTTGACAAAGGCCAAACAAAAAGACGAGCTTTCAACATTGCAGTAGAATGTCTGCAAAATATTTCCACCCATTCCGACCGGAACGAAGATTTCCCCAACAGCATTTTTATCATTGGACAAGAGGGAAATGAATTCTACATTAGCTCCGGCAATACCATAAAAAGCTCGAAAGTGGAAGGTCTTCAACGCAAGCTTGAACAAATAAACAATCTTGATTCGGAGGGGTTGAAGCAATTGCATATGCAGGCAATAAAGGAATCGCTCAAAAGACAGGAAAGCAGTAATGCTGGCTTAGGTTTGATTTCAATTGCCCGCAAATCGGGAAAAAAGCTGGATTACCAGTTTATCCGGGTAGATACCGACAACGCTTTTTTTTCCTTTCAGGCTACATTTCATAAATTGGACTCCTAAACGTTATGGAAAAAATTACTTTAAAAGGAACATTTGAAACCCCGGCGGTCGTTCTCGATTCCGAAGCAGGGCAAATAGAACTTGCCGGACGTTCGCTCCCGGAAGATACCAATACGTTTTACAGGCCCATCCTGAATTGGGTGGAAGAATACCTGGTACAACCAAAGGAAAGTACCAGCATTTCGATAAAGCTTGAATATTTCAACACAGCTACCAGTAAGGTGCTTCTTAATCTTCTCTCCAAATTCGAGAAAAATCCGAATGTAGTGGTATATTGGTTTCATTACCAGGAAGATGAAGACATGCTTGAAAGCGGTAAGGAGTTTGAAGAACTTGTAAACCTGCCCTTTTCGTACAAAACTTTTGATTGATCAGAAGAGGCGCCAGACCTGCTGGATTGCCAACGCACTTAATTTTTTGAATTAATCAGGCCCCGGTCGGGCCTTTTTCTTTTTTTTAGGCCTCCAATTCTACACCAAATGATGCCAAAACTATGTGTTTTGGGTGCCGGTTCATGGGCCACTGCACTCACCAAAATCTTTTCAGGTTCCGGCATTTCAGTGCATTGGTGGTTTCACAGGGAAGACGATGCCAGACATTTTCATGAATTCAGGCACAACCCCAGATACCTGAGCGACATCGATTTTTCAGGAAAGGATGTTCAGGCTTTTTCCAATGTTTCCCAGGCTCTCCAGGGAGCGGATTGGGTTTTGGTAGCCATACCCTCTGCTTTTGTAGCTTCTGTTCTGAAGTCTATTCCCAAAGAAGAACTCCAGGGGAAAATACTGATTTCCTCCATCAAAGGCATCTTGCCTGAAGAATTGGTTTTGGTGACCGATTTTGTTGCCAACGCTTTTGATATTCCCCAAACCGACATGGCTGTGATCGGAGGGCCTTGCCATGCTGAAGAAGTAGCACTTGAAAAGCAGAGCTACCTCACCATCGGATCTCCCAATGAGCAACTGGCCATTCAAATCCAGCAGATTATGTCCAGCCGCTACATTTCTGCGGTGGTATCTTCAGATATGGAAGGCATTGAGTGGGCCGCCATACTGAAAAACGTGTATGCCATCGCCTGCGGTCTTTGTCATGGGGTTGGGTATGGCGATAACTTCCAGGCTGTTTTGGTTTCCAATGCGATGCAGGAAATGAACAGATTTCTTAAAACGCTTTCTGGCCGGGACAGGGATCCTCTGGCTTCTGCCTACCTCGGCGATTTACTTGTAACAGCCTATTCTACCTTTAGCAGGAACCGCACTTTTGGGAATATGGTGGGCAGGGGATATGGCATAAAAGCAGCTCAGCTTGAGTTGGGTATGGTGGCTGAAGGTTATTATGCCATCTGCGGTTTGCATGAACTTCGGGGAAAACTCGGGATTTCCTTACCCATTGCGGAGGCGGTTTATGAAATCATGTATGAACAGGCCCCTGTGAAAGAAACACTCGCCAGATTGAAAGGAATTCTTTCCTGATCCAATCAAATTGAGATGCTGAAAGGAAATCCCCTCCGGATTCCTTTATTTTGACCCCACATGCGCTTCGCCGATATTCCCGGAATTCCTGAACTCAAACGTAAGCTGGCTGAAACTGTCGATCAGGGCCATATTGCACACGCACAATTGTTTGCCGGGGCGGAAGGGGGCGTAGGGCTTATGCTGGCATTGGCTTATGCCCAATATGTAAATTGTGAAGCTCCCAGTGAAAAAGATTCCTGCGGAGTCTGCCCCTCCTGTATCAAAACCAGCAAGTTTATTCATCCTGACCTCCACTTTTGTATGCCCATTGCGAAGGTAAAAAAGGAGGAAGACAAAAAGGAGACTAAAGTCCAGCTCACCCCGCTTCTGCCAGCCTTCAGGCTGTTTTTGCATGAAACGCCCTTTGGGTCGCTATGGGATTGGAGTGAAGCAGCTGAATTTGAAAACAGAACGCCAGGAATCAATATACTTTCAGTAAGGGAAACCATCATCGGACTTCAGTTAAAGCCTTATGAAGGCCGGTTTAAAATACAGTTGATCTGGTTGCCTGAAACCATGCGGACCGAAGGTGCCAATGCCTTCCTGAAAATATTGGAGGAGCCTCCTCCTTATACCCTCTTTTTGCTGGTGAGCGACCAGCCGGAACAGTTGCTTCCAACCATCATTTCCAGAACCCAGCGGGTTAACATCCCAAAACTGGACGAAGAATCAATGGCAGGGTTTCTGGTGAGCCGCTTCCAGGCAGATCCGGAAAAAGCAATTCAGGCCGCTGCACTTTCTGATGGGTCTATTTCCCTGGCGCTTAGATTGTTGTCTGAAACCAATGAAGATTACCATCAATTGTTTATGGATTGGCAGAGGGCCTGCTTTTCGGCAAATTTTGCAGCTCTTCTACAGCATACCGATCAGTTTCAGGCCTTGGGTAAGGAAGTCCAAAAGAACTTTCTACGCTATTGTCTTAATCAGGTCAGAAAAGCACTGGTTCTTTCCCAGGGTGCCGGCAGCGTATTGCACATGAAGGAACAGGAAAGAAACGATCTTTCCCGGCTGGGAAAAGCACTCTCTCTCCGACAGGTAGAGGTCCTTCTCCAGCAATTAAATATGGCTTATTTCCATATCAATCAAAATGCATCCTCCCGGATGATTTTTTTTGACACCAGTCTGGCCATTGCCGCTTCTTTTAAAAAAACCAGCATTCCTGCATGACGAATTCTATTGCCCGGCCCAAAGGTTTGATTTTTGATATGGACGGTGTCCTCATCGACAGCAATCCCTGGCACCTCAAATCCTGGTTGCAGTATGCAAAACAATTGGGGTTGGAACTGAAGGAGGAAGAATTCCCAACACGCGTTTATGGCAAAACGAATGAGGAAATTTTAAGGCATGCTTTTCCGGAAGAGTCCGAAATGCAAATCAGGGCCTGGTCAGATGAAAAAGAAGCCCTTTACCGAACCATGTTTGAGCCTGAGTTTTCGTTGGCAGAAGGTCTGACTGATTTTTTAGCAGAACTCCGGGAAAAAGGGATTCCTATGGCAGTGGCCAGTAATGCGCCCAAAGCCAATGTCGATTTTGCACTTGATTTGGGAGGAATCCGTTCATTTTTTGATGTCGTTCTTTTTGCAGGATTGGTGCCGAGACCAAAGCCGGCTCCGGATATTTATATTGAATCGGCCAGGTTATTGGGATTTGTTCCTGAAGATTGTGCTGTCATAGAAGATTCGCCCACGGGCCTCGAAGCCTCGGTGGCTGCAGGTTGTACCAGTATCGCCATCACCTCTACCTTTCCGTCAGATGCTTTGTTGCCTTACACTTCTCACATTGTAGATTCATTTGCGGAACTTCAGGCCCGAATCCTTTTCTGATCCCTTTCCATGCGTTTTTCCAAGTATCCTTTTTCACCTGAGTTGCAGGAAAATCTTCAGGAAATGGGCTTTATCCGACCCACGGACATTCAGTTTCGTGCTATTCCGGCCGTTTTGAGAAAAGAAGATCTCCTGGCCATCGCCCAGACAGGAACCGGAAAAACAGCGGCTTTTGCCATTCCCATGATCCACCTTCTCGGCATTAATTCCCGGAAACTGGAACCCGGTGAAGTCAGGTCTCTGGTGATGGTCCCTACCCGGGAACTGGCACTGCAGATTTCCAAGGTTTTTCACGCTTTGGCAAAAAATACCGGTTTAAGGATTGCCAATACTTTTGGTGGCGTAGATCAGCAAGCTCAGGCACAAGTGCTTACAAGGGGTGCAGATGTACTTATTTCCACCCCGGGACGCATGTTTGACCTACGGCATCAGGGCTTACTTCACTTTTCATCAGTAGAAATCCTGGTACTTGATGAAGCCGACCAGATGCTGGACAAAGGGTTTATCAAAGATATTCGGGACGTGCTTCGGTCTATTCCCCGGAAGCACCAAACCCTTTTCTTCTCCGCCACCATCAACCTGGAAATTAAGGATCTTGCTTATTCCATAGTAGCTAATCCCATTCGCATTCAGATTGCCCCCAAGGAGCGGATTTCCAAAAACGTTGAGCACCAGGTGGCCATGATCGAAATGGACGACAAGCGGTTTTTTCTGGAACGCATTATCCGGCAACATTCTGAAGAACGTATTCTCGTCTTTGTAAGGACAAGAGTCAGAGCCGACCGGGTGGCAGCTGCCTTAAAAAGAGTGGATATCGAATCTGTCGTGATGCATGGAAACATCGAACAAAAGGACCGGATCTCTGCCCTTGAAGCATTCCGTTCAGGGAGTTGCCTGGTATTGATCGCAACAGATGTCAGTGCCCGGGGAATCGATATTTCCGGCGTGCCTTATGTGGTAAATTATGACCTGCCTGAAGATCCGGAAAAGTATGTCCACCGCGTAGGCCGGACTGGTCGGGGTATGCAAAAAGGTTTTGCCATTTCCTTTTGTGCAGCTGAAGAAAAGCCTTTACTCGAAGCTATTGAAGGATTTCTTGAAAAACCAGTTCAGGTTATGGATATCGACTCACAGCTTTACATCATCACCAAAGCTGAAAGTCTGGAATCAAAGGGTGGCTGGTCCAACCTGATAGCCCGGGCTGAAGCCGAACTTGGAATATCGCATTCCGCAAAACCTCCGGGAAAAAAGAAAAAACGATCCTGATTTTTTCCTCAGGGAGCAGGTGATTCTTCCCAGATGCAAAATTGAAAATCCAAAGGATCAACAATTTTCATTAATTGATCCAGCCAGGCCGGATTTTCTACCACAAAGCTTAGCCAGCCTTCTTTCCTTTCCTGAAGCGATCCTTCCGGAAATGAATAGTTCCTAAGTTTTGCCCATTGCCCTATTTTCTCCGAAGCCCTGCGCTCAGCCGCTTTACGAAGGCGGTTTTGAAAATGAAGCCCGCTGGCCTCCATCCGGTGGATTTCGGCTTTTAACGCGGGCACGAGTGTTATGTCAATCCGGGAAGCTTCTTCCATTTGCTGCGCAAAGGCTTTTTTCAAATCCGGAAGGGGGGCTGGTGCAGAAAAACCACTTAGCTTTTTCCGGATTTCTCCATCTTCTTTGATTAATTCTGCCAGTTCTAACCCAAGCTTTATCCGCAGACTTGCCATCTGTGGATTCAAATACAACGCAGAAAAACGGGGAATCAACAATGGAAAGTGAACGTCCCACGCCGAAAACAATGATTTTAACTGCATCCAGTAAGCGATTTCTGCAGGTCCGCCCACAAATGCAATGTCCGGAAGCAGAACCTGTGAATACAATGGCCTAAGACAAACGTTGGGAGATAAAGTCTCCGGATTTGCCGCAAAATGTGACAGCGCTTCCTCAAGATTCCAGTTATGGGTTTTGTCAACGGTTTCAATCCCGTTTTCGCTCCTTTCCAACCTGACCCGCCCCCCATCTGTTAGCCTGAACAAATTGAGGTTTCTGGCAAAGATCTGGGACTTAAAACCCAGTATTTCCAATTCCTTTTCCGTAGCCTGAATATGCTTTTCACTTGCATTGGATTCCAGTTCTTTCTGAAACCAGGGCCAGAAACGCTTTTTGAGAATTGGGGTATCCGCATCTAGAATCAGCAGGCCGTATTGGCCAAAATAGGCATTTAACCAGCTTCGGGTAGCTTCCGATAAGTTCGGTTTTTGGTAAGCGCCAGCCATTTCCGGCGGCATTGCGGGTGTTTTTTGAATTGCCTCCCAAAGTCCTTCGGTAGAAAAACGCCCCACAGCGCCCGATTGAGCAAACGAAAACTTCTGCGAGGTTCCCAAAAAGGAAAAAGAGGAAATCTCCTCTGCATCGTGATCTTCAGATGCGAGCCAGAATACCGGAACTACAGGTTGGCCCAAAACAGCCTCAGCTCTTTCAGCCAGCTTAATCGTACTGGCAATTTTGTAAGCCATGTACACCGGACCTCCTCCTAAAACCAACTGATGTCCGCAGGAAACGGTCAGGGTATGGTTTCCGGACAGAAGGGCCAGATTTTTTTTCTGGGCTTCGGTCGCCGCATTAGCCATCTGGCTGACCAGAACTTCAGTTAGAATTTTTCTGTCTTCTTCAGAAAAATTAGCCTCCCGCATCCGGGCCTGGTTTTGAAAGCTTTTTACATCAGGGAAGCCGGCACAAAAGGGCAACAATCTGGGGTCTTCTGCCGCATAGGCTTTCAGGAGGTTGGAAAAACCTGGAACCGAGGAAAATGGAAAAGAAGTATGGTGCACGGTAGTCTGAAAACAAAACCATTGCTGTCGGGGGGCAAAAGCCAGATCCCGCTGGTTGCGGGTGCAATAGTAGGTCATTCCTTGTCCTCCAGGCATATTTCGGTTTGTTTGTTGGCTTTTTTAGGTTTTCGACAAGGCTTATTTTTTTAAGGTATTTTTGATGAAAGCCATTATTTTTTTAAGAACTGCCTTAAATTTTTAAAGCCTTTTCTGAAAAAAGGTTTCTTTTTTCTAATTTTGCCCCTTGAAATACAAGCCAAATTAAAAAAAACAAAAAATGGCCATACTTCGCTTCAAAGCTTTAGAAACTGTAAATTCCAGAAAACCGATTCTTCCTCTAATTCCCAAAGACCGGGTTACGAGTTACTTTGGGATGTATGTCTTTGACAAAAAGAAAATGAAGGAGTTTTTGTCTCCGGAAGTTTTCAAAGCCCTCACCCGAACCATCGAGACCAACCAGAAACTCGACCCATCTCTGGCTGATTCTGTCGCTTTGGGCATGAAAAACTGGTCTATTTCTTTGGGCGCAACCCACTTCACGCACTGGTTCCAGCCGTTGACAGGAGCTACAGCCGAAAAGCATGATGCCTTTTTCGATATCGAAGGCGAAGAAGTAATGGAGAAATTCCGGGGCTCAGCTTTGGTGCAGCAGGAGCCTGATGCCTCTTCCTTTCCAAGTGGTGGAATCCGGAATACCTTCGAGGCCCGTGGATATACCGCATGGGATCCCACGTCTCCAGCCTTCATCATGGACACCCAGGGAGGAAAAACACTTTGCATCCCTACCGTTTTTGTGTCCTACACCGGTGAGGCACTCGACAATAAAACACCTTTGCTAAAAGCCCTCAACCGCATCGATGAGGCAGCTACCGAAGTTGTGCAGTTTTTCGACAAAGACGTCAGGAGGGTTATCGCTACTTTGGGCCCCGAACAGGAATACTTTCTCGTCGATTCGGCCTTGTACAATTCCCGTCCCGATCTCATCATGAGCAACCGGACGGTTTTCGGGCATGCTCCTGCCAGGGGACAACAACTTGAGGACCATTATTTTGCATCCATTCCCCCAAGGGTGCAGGCTTTTATGATGGATTTTGAGATGGAGGCCTGGAAACTGGGTATTCCCATCCGGACCCGCCACAATGAAGTTGCACCAGCCCAGTTCGAATGTGCTCCGACTTTTTCTGAAGTCAATCTGGCCGTAGATCAGAACTCACTTTTGATGGATCTCATGGAGCGTGTCGCAGAAAAACACGATCTGAGGGTGCTCATCCACGAAAAGCCTTTCGCCGGCATCAACGGCTCTGGTAAGCACAACAACTGGTCACTGGGAACCGATAACGGTAAAAATCTGTTGAGTCCCGGAAAAAAGCCAAAGGAAAACCTGCAGTTCCTCACGTTTTTCATCAACACCATCAAGGCGGTACACGACCATGCCGATTTGCTTCGGGCCAGCATCGCCTCTGCCGGGAACGACCATCGTCTGGGTGCCA
>JBIPNA010000122.1:0-9462 GCA_044375665.1 Catalimonadaceae bacterium | reverse complement strand
TATAATTGGCAACTTTGCCAACAACGGGTTGGTGAATTTTACCCGGCCCGATGCCTATGCTCATCCGGGCATCATTTCCGGGACAGGGGCAGTAACTGTATCTGGAACAGGACCAATTACTATAACAGGTGAAAATACCTACACAGGTTTGACCACCATCAATGCCGGCAGCTCACTGACCGTGGGCGACGGTGCCACGGCCGGATCAAATTCAGCCAGCTCCGGTATTTCCAATTCCGGCACCCTGACCTTCAACCACTCTGATGACTACACCTACTCTGGCCCAATTTCGGGTACGGGCACGGTAAATCAAGTAGGTACAGGCATACTCACCCTCGATGCAGCCAACAACCAGTCAGGTAATTTTGCCATCAGTTCAGGCAGCCTTGCGCTGGGAATCAACTCCAGGCTGACTGTTTCGGGTGATTTTAATGCAACAGGCACCCTGATTCCTAACACCAGTACCATCGCCTTTACCGGTTCGTCCAACAGCACCATTTCTGGTAATATGAGCCTGTATAAGCTGGAGATTAACAAGAGCAGCAGCGACTGGAAACTCTCCCTTGGCTCCAACATTTCGGTGAGCAATGAACTCAACATGGTATCCGGAGATCTGGATCTGAACGGCTCTCAACTGGATCTGGGCAGTACCGGCAGCCTGATCAACGAAACGGCAGACAATTGTGTAACCGGCACTTCCGGTGGCAGCATCCGGGCGATAAGGATCCTGATTGCACCATCATCCATGAATGTGGCTGGTTTGGGGGCGGTCCTGAGTTCGGCACAGAATATGGGCAGCACCGAAATCATCCGTCGCCACAACCAGGTCGTGGATGGTTCAAACTACGGCATGAACCGCCGCTACGAGATTCACCCCACCAACAACAGTGGCCTGAATGCCAGTTTCGTATTCCATTACTTCGATGAAGAACTCAACACTGGCTATGGCAACATCACCGAAGCCGACTTATTTCTTTGGCGCTACGATGGCAGCGTTTGGGAAAACCAGGGAGGAACTGTGGATGAAGCAGCTAATACCATAAGCAAATCCGGCATACCCCAGTTCAGCGAGTGGACTTCAGGATCCGTTGATGTGCCGCTTCCGCTTACCCTAGCAAATTTGAAGGTTAGCTGCGGAGATTTTTATCCGCAACTCAGCTGGAGTAGCCTGAAGGAGGAGAACACGGATCATTTCATGATAGAAACCTCGGGAGATGGCCGTACCTGGACATCAGCTGGTAAACTGCCAGCCGCTGGCAACTCAGAAGTAGTGAATCAATACAGTTTCAATCTTGAAAATCTGAGCCGTTCTGCAGGCTATGTCAGGCTTCTGATGCAAAATCTGGATGGCAGCCAGAAGTCATTCGGTCCGCTTTCCGTAAACTGTATAGCACCTCTGAATAAGGAAAAGTTCAATTTGTTCCCCAATCCATCGAGTGGTATAGTAACCCTCGATCTGCAATCGCTGAACAGCGGAATTATCCAGGTTCGGGTGCTGAATACCATGGGTGCAGAAGTTATGCAACTACTGCACAATGCTGCCAGGAGCAATAAGATTAAAATGGATATGAAGGGTATGCCTTCAGGAATCTACCAGGTATTGGCAGGCTTTGAAGGCGAAGGCAAAATCCAGACCATCCGTCTGGTGATCCGCTAGTCAACACTTTACAGAATTATCAGATGGCCTTCCTCCGGGGAGGCCTTTTTTTTTGCCGGCACACTGGGAGCACACGAACACTGGTGAAGTGTTCAACCCCACTGTCCTGCGACTTCCGAAGGATGTCTCAGGACGTTTAATAAGTACAAGGGACTCGCATCTTTGCATTTCAGAATTTGCATCCAAAAATAGTGCAATTTTGAATATCCTCTCTCTTTTTACCGTTTAGGACGGTATTGTATCAGAATATAATTTGTCCTAATTTTGTAATATTTTTGCAATAGGTTAACCATGGTCAACCATATTATCCCTCATTTCATTATGAATGATTCACTTCGAAAACTCCTGACACTTTTAATCCCTATTATTTCGCCTGGCATTAGTTTATTAGCCCAGCCTTCAAATGACAACTGCCAGAGTGCAATAAACCTGATTCCCTCTTCCACCTGTAATTCCATTTCCTTCAACAATGCCGGAGCCACCCAAAGTCTGGCACCCATAACCTGCGGGGGAAGGACATCCACTTCAGCCAAAGATGTCTGGTTTTCCTTTGCAGCCTCCAATGCAGGAGACTCTATTATTGTTATTCCTTCCGGAGGCTTTGATGCGGTATTGCAGGTTTTTGGGGGAGCTTCCTGCAACAACCTGGTTCCACTGCTGTGTTCCGACAAGCCGGGAACAGGAAGCGAGAAGATTGCCTTCGGAGGTCTTTCTGTCGGCGTCACTTACCGGGTGAGGGTATATGGCTGGAACGGAATTGAGGGCCAGTTCTCTATCTGCATCAAACAGCCATCCGGCAGTGCACCAGCCAACGATAACTGCACAGCAGCCATTACACTAAATATTTCCCAGACATGTAATCCGCAGACTTTTACCACGGTGGGAGCAACTCAGAATCTGGCACCTACTTCCTGCGGCGGAATTCCATCCACCTCAGCTCAGGATGTGTGGTTCAAATTCGGACCGGTTCTCAGTCAGAACGACAGCGTTATTGTTAGTCCGGTCGGCGGGTTTAATCCGGTGGTGGAATTCTATAGTGGTGTTTGTTCCAATCTCACATCGCTTGCCTGTTCGAACAATCCCTTCAATCCGGCTGCGGTGGAAAAAGTATCCCCCGGCAACCTCAACCTGTCCATGATTTATTATGTACGGGTTTACGGATTCAACGGATCTCAGGGCCAGTTTAATATTTGCGTAAAAGCGGCCGGTTCTCCTCCGTCTACAAACGATAACTGTGAAAATGCCACCGAAGTATCGGTGACGGTGAACTGCCTTGGTCAAATAGGAACAACGGTTGGAGCCTCGCAAAGTCTGGCCCCTGCAAGCTGCAACGGCGCCACATCATCATCGGCACTGGATGTCTGGTACAGATTCACCGCCGGATCACCGGGAGATTCCATAAGGGTAGCCGGTGACTTTAATACTGTGATTCAATTGTACTCCGGTACTTGCAGCAATCTGACATCCATTGCCTGTTCAAATGGTCTGAATCCTGCGGACATTGAAGCAATTTCTCCGGGCAATCTGGTACCGGGCCAGGCATATTACTTCAGAGTTTATGGTTTTAACGGAACCAGCGGCAACTTTGCGTATTGCGTAAAAAGTACCTTAAACTGCAATACCATAGCAGGAACCATTTCGGTTAGCCCGACCGAAACTGTAAGCAATTCAATTGCCATCCTCAATCTCACGGGCAGTAGTCCGGGAGCTTCTGTACAGTGGCAGGTTTCAGAAGACAATTTTTCCTGGACCAATTCAGGAACTCCGGTAACGCAAACAGCTGATACTTTCTACATCGCATCGCAAACTACCCAGACCTATTACATCCGGGCCCGGGTTACCGTTGGAACCTGTACTCCGGCTAATTCGAATTCCGCTCCCTTGCTGGTTTCCTGCGCTACACCCTTTACCAATAAGGAACCGGCATTGAGCGGTTTCGGGATTTCAGCATTCAGTTTTGCCGGCATCAACAATGCCAGTTTCAATGTGGCACCTTCCGGAGCTTACCAGAATTTCCGATCAATAACAGGTCAGGTTTGCCGGGGTGAATCTTATCCCTATACCATCACCAGCTTGCTTAACAACCAGTCTGTCAAGGCAATATGGATTGATTTCAATAATAACGGAAGTTTTTCCGAACCCGGGGAAACGGTGCTCAATCCGATTGCCGGCATCGGAAATCTGAGCGGAAATATCATTATTCCGTCTGTTGCCACACCAGGCACTGTGCGTATGCGGATAATGCTGTATTCTCCAGGTGCTTCATCTCCTTCTGCCAATCCATGTTTTGCCGGTCCCTATGCTGCCGGAGAAATTGAAGAATATTCCCTAAACATAAGTGCTGCACCAACTACAGCCAATGCAGGTGCCAATGCCAGCATCTGCAATTCCACTTACACGCTCAGTGCCAATTCACCCATCAGCGGAACAGGAAGCTGGAGCGTTGTGAGCGGATCCGGTACATTTTCAAGTACTTCTTCGCCTGCGGCCACTGTGAGCGGACTCGGCATCGGAGTGAATGTTCTGCGCTGGACCATCAGCACAGCCTGCAGCAGCAGTATTTCTGAAGTCAGCATCATCCGTGAGCCCGATCTTCTGAACCTCGGAAGCGATACCGTGCTCTGTCAAGGGGAAGCGCTCACGCTTAGTACCGTCGGAAATTATGCTGCCTATCTATGGTCAGACAATAGCAGTAACCAGTCACTTACCATCACACAGGCCGGCGAGTACTGGCTGCAGGTTACTACCCTTAATGGTTGCGTTTTCAAGGATACCATTCAGGTAAGTCTCATTCCATGTACCGGAATCAAAGGTGCGCAAGTTGCCGGAAGCGAATTACTGAAGGTTTCCCCAAATCCTTCGGAAGGGAAATTCACCCTGATAAATTCTGGTCCGCAGGCTGCAGAAACCGAATATCGGGTGATGTCGGCCAGTGGTAAGGAAGTGCTTTTCCTGGCTGCCGGTGAAGCAGGCCAAAAGTTTGAATTCAGTCTGACCGGGTTTCCGGCCGGACTTTACTTGCTGGAGGCCAGAAGTCCCTCGGCAAGAATTCTGCAGAAACTCATGCTCCACTGATGCAGAAAACAAGCACTTCATGCTTTCTTTGCTGCTGTGCTGAGTCTGGATAATCTGTAAAAAAAGCTACGGGGGAAAGTACGTTCTGAACATCCCCTCATTTCTTTCCCACCGGGCATTCACTGGATAAAAGGACGAAATGGTTCTGGAAAGGCTACTTTTTTCAATTCAATTGCCCGAATCATTCCTTCCGAAGGTGAAATCTTGCTTTCGCAGAGGAATTGTTCAAAAAAGTGTGTAAGCTGAGGGAGTTTACACCCCTTAGTTTTCTTTTGAAGGAAACCATAAAGTGGGTACTTCTGGTTCCCCTCGCAAGACGTATTATTTTTTTTCCTTTTCAAAATTATGAAAAAGTTTTGATTCAAAAGAAAACTGGTAGATAGGGAAATTATACTCCTGCCTTTTCATGGCCCACTGTCCTGCGACTTCCGAAGGATGTCTCAGGACGTTTAATAAGTACAAGGGACACCGTCCCGGTTCTTCCGACAACATTGTTTTCCAACTGAATTCAAATAAAATCAAACTCAACTAATCCTTTTTGATTATTCATGTAGTCGCAAGCCGATGAGTAACGGTAATGCCATGGTTCCCAAACCAAGCCTGACCTCACCGGATTCGTATGCAGATAATCCAGTCGTTGATTCATCATGGCAGGATCGGTAAGCTCAATCGGGTAATTGTCCTGTTGCCAGAACTGGTACTTCTCATTTCGTGAATTCTCTTTCCCGGCACTGGTAAACAACCCGGTCATCCAGCTTTTTCTTGATTCAATTCGGGCATCCTCCAGCGTTTTTAAAATCTTACCAGAAGTGAATTTCTTAAAATCACGGATTATGTCCGAGAAGGTAAATCCAGGTTTGGAGCTTACGATCAAATGAATATGGTTGGGCATCAACACCCAGGCATGAACCAAAAGACCTTTCTTTTCAATCCAAACGCCAGGCTTTCTACAATTACATCGGCAAAAACGGGCCGGGTAAAAATATCAACCCATTGCACCACAGCCACAACTCAAAAAATAAATGCCCTCCGGGTTTCGGATCTTTTAATCTGCTTGTGCCATGGATGCAGATTCCACAATTGAAAAGGCTGCTTCGCATTAAACATTTGATTCACTGCTTTTTAGGACCTCATTTCTGAGCGCCGCTCGTTTAAGGAGAGGGTCCATCCGGAGCTTTTTTTTTATGCTTTATTACATGCATACCTGAAATATGAATTAATCAATTTGATGTATTTTACTTAAAAATATATTGCCGGCGTGGAAAAAAAGTCCGAATCACCAAAAATCCCATCCTGGCTTCAGAATTTGCAGGAAAATTCGTGGGAATTAGAGCTTCTTATTTCAGGAGGTGCCGTCTTTTCATTAATTCAGTTTCCCGAAATTCTGAATGATTGGCTACTTGTTGTAAGAGTTATGACCTCCTTCCCGGGCTACAGCGCCATACTGATCGTGAGTTTAATCGGAATTAAAATTCTGACACATGGGTTTATCCTACATCTTTTTCTGCGGTCCTATTGGTTAGCACTGGTCTGCCTCAATTATGTTTTTCCACAGGGAATTGCAACCGGGCGCAGACCGGTAGCGTTTCCGTTTAACACCCGACATCAAGAGGGAGACCTGCAGGATCAGATTATGAAAGTAGACAGATACTGTGGAACCGTGATTTACAGTTCGATCATATCCGCTTTTATTCTCTTCGGGCTATTGATCATCTTTGGGGTTTACATTGGGATACATTTTCTTTTTGCAGATTATGAAGATATTGGTTTATTTGGTCAAATACTGGAGGGGTTTTATTGGTATTCAACAGTTTCCATCAACCTGTATTTTCTGGATCTGATTTTGTTGGGCGCAATCCGCCGGATTCCATATCTCAGTTTTCTTCTTTATCCATCCTTTTCATTATTTGACTTATTGTCTATCCGGCCATTTTATGAGCGGGCTCTCGTTTTTTTTGCGTCCAATATTCGAAAAACCAGTTTTTATATAGGGGCATTGATTTTTGCCGCCCTCACTTTTTGTTCTGTTTACCTATCGGTAAACCGGTTGCTGGGCTGGAGAAATTTTTTCGATTCACGAAACTATGTGTGGTCCATGAATAGTGAGAATTCAAAAGCCGATTTTTCGTTCAGGTTATATGATGATGAGTCGGAAAGGTCGGATCGCCGCCATGTTTCAATCCCTTCAAAGATTATTCAAACCAACTTTCTGCCTGTCAACATTCGGTATTCGAAAGGTATGGACGAAATTATTGAAGCCGTTGAACCCATAGACAGCCTCCGCACGCTAGCCGGAATTGTTCAATTGTCCATTGACGACAGTGTTTATAAAGAAGTCGTATGGAACAACAATTGGGAAATATCGATGGCTGAAAGCGGGATTAGTGCGATCATTCCCATCGGTCATCTGACAAACGGCCAACATATCCTGAAAGTTTATCCTAAAAAAAAACAGAACCGGACCAACAAAGAAATTGACCTTTCAGGCTCAAACGTTGAATTTAAGATTCCCTTTTGGAAGGATGTGCGATAATTCATCGGGGTTTTAACTGCTATCAGATTGTTTCTGCTCGTCCCGATTTACAAAAAAACAACCGACAAAGATGACTGGCGCAGCTATACCCAAAACAAAAGAAAACGATCAAAAATGAGAGGGTACAAACTAAAAAGGAAAAGGCCGCAACATGATTTGACCTCCTATGGACAATTAACCATAACCCAGACAGATGAAATCCAAATCTTTTGCCTGGTTTAGCTACACAGTCAAAGAATCATTCTTTGCAAAGCAAGACTGAAGTTGTTGGATAGTAAAATTAATTTCCGGATCAGCTTAAGAACCACCGGCTGCCCAACTTTCTCTTTCACCTCCACGAAATAAATTCTAAGTGTGGTTTGAACATCGAATTCAACTTTTTGGGTGGCACTATATGATTGGGAAAAAACTCACTTTCCCAATACATCCCGGAGGGTTACAATCCCGTTTGCCATGATTCTGCCTGATTCAAAGACACAAGCCTAAGCTTGGAAAAAGTCTGACCAATAATCAATTATTCTAATATAGAAAAAAGCCAGCCCAAATCGGACCAACCTATTTACAAGATAACCTTAGGTTTCTATTTAACGATCCACTTTTGGGTAGATGACTTTTTGCCGCCAGTTGTTTTTATAGTGTACACACCTGCAGGTAAATTTTCCTTTAATTGATATTCTGTGATTCCATTGGTTTGTAGTTCTATTATTTTGCTTACCACAACTTTACCCAATACATCAGAAATAATCAATTCTGCTCTGGATGATTCGAAACCTGTAACTGAAATAACAGTTCCTTTGTTAGGATCTGAAGGATTTGGATAAATGTTCATGGTGATTCCTGACTTGTCTGCATTTATTGAGGTAACGGCATCTGTTTGGAAAACCAGTTCAAAACGGTTGCTGTTGTTGCCTTCTGAAGCGTCTGCCACAAAATTGTAAACCGTACCCGCTGAAATTGGATGAATGTTACCCAATTGATCGTCTTTCAAAAACACCGTGTGGTTTTCAAGTAAAGTCTCAAATTCACTGAATTCTAAACTGTAGTTTCCGAAACTGCCACTGTAAGTAATATTCAATGGAATGGTTTTGATTCCTTCAAAAGGAGCAATGCTGCTTAGAACAAGATTTTCGGCCGTTTCTGTTTTAACACTGATGTTAAATACTGAACCAGCGAAGTTTACCAAATCCATGTTGGAATCAAAATCATCGGTTGCATTGTCCAGAATTCTAACCATGGCATCATACCGGGCTTCAGAATCTGCGTTTTTCATTCGGATTCTGATTTGCTGGTTGGCAGCTACTGCAGTTCTGGTAAAGGTTCCGTTGGTACTTGTTATTTTGGCATTCTCTGTTAAAGAAAGCGTGAAAGAACCAGGTGTAGTCACATTTACAAAAAAGGCCTGACTGCTTGGAATAATGTTGGGCGGAGTATTGGTACTGGCTATTGTACTTCCCAAACTTACCCCAGGTATGCCTGTTGTTCCTAAGTAAACCCGATATCCACCTGTAGTTGCATTCCAGGTATAAAAAGCGTTATTCATTTCAGCAGGCTTGGTCCATGCCCCACCTGTGGCATCCCAGTCAATGTCGCATGGATAGGGATTTGCCAGCAAGTTCCAACCGGCCGATTGCGTGCAGGCAAATGTAGAGGGTACACAACCTACAAGGTTGGTGCGGGTAATGGCAGGAAAGTTGAAGTTTCCTCGGGTAAATGTACCTTGGTTGTCCACCTTATGAGTAGAATTGCTGTAGTTATTTACCCATACTCTGTACCCGGTTCCGGGCACCAAATTTTCATTTCCGGGAATGATCCAACCGATTATCTGGGCTGGATCCAGTCTCACATTATGCTGGGCTTCGTCATACTTAAAAACGGTAGAACGCTCGGGATCATTGCTGGAAAGGATACCACCACCTTGCTGACCAAAACCGGAGGAAAGCCCGGTCATTTTGAAATCATCCACATAATCCGTAAAGTTTTTATTGGACATTGGGGAACCCAAAAAATACCATTGCCCAGTACCCGTGGTATAAGGTAGGTATCGCTCCATAACCACTTCACCCGTAAAAGCTGCCGATGCAGGTAATGGACCTATCCTGGCTGTTGCTGTAGCATTCGATCCCAAAACAAAAGTACCATTGTTGGTGAATTTGCAGTTGTTCAGCAGGGTAAGGATACCCGTACCGTTTGGTTCGTT
>JBIPNA010000121.1:0-9469 GCA_044375665.1 Catalimonadaceae bacterium | reverse complement strand
TATTTTTCTTTTCATTAAGGATAGACAGAGCACTTTACCACCTTTTCATTTTTAACTGCTCAAACCAATGAAAGATCTACTTACAAAGCTGTTATTGCTTCTCCTTGTTTTACCAGCGACAACGGGAATGGCTCAAACCCAACGAATGCACTCAAAAGTTGGGAAATCAACCAGGTACCTCCCTGGACAAGACCAATTGCTTTTGGCAAAAAAGGAATTCGCCTCTAAGCCAGGAATCACCTTACCTCCGGCACCGAAGCGAACCAATCCTCAACATCCGACTACTTCCAGCATTACCGTTCAAGACCTGGGAAGTTCTGTAAACCCCTTTACCTCCATTGGCGATGGCAGAAAATACCTTTCTGTCAATCCGGACCTGAATACCGTGGCCCTTTTTCGGAGAGGAGGCCCAACTGATTTTGGAGGAACAACCAACAAACCCGGAGATAAACTCTTCCTCGATTTGAACACCAAGGGCGGCGCACCGAATGCATGGCAGATTTCTAAAGCCTTGATGTTCAACAATGAGGCTTTCCCATTTAATGGGTCCATAGTAAATGCCCCCCGTTATCCTCAAGGACTTTTGTTCAATCCAACCCCCTCCAATACGGATACCAACCAATTGATCCCCATGGTAATAACCAGAGTGTTGGATGGATCCAATCAGGATTGGGGTGGATATGGAAAAGGGCTTCGGAAATTGGCTGCTGGCTCCCCGCTGCTTCAAACCCTTCAATCTTCCGGAGATGTATTGCATTTTAGAATCGAATCCATGATTTCAACCCCCCTGGCAGTTTTTACCATTGAACCCGAAGAAGCAATTTCCGGAACCGGAACGGCTACAACTGTTGCATTCACCGATAAAATCATCATTACACGTTTAAAATACAATACCATAACAGCTGCCTTTGATTCTACCTCAACCTACCTGAACCTCCCAAACGAAGAAGGAGATTCGGCAACACGAATCGGAAATACGTCCATTGCATTTGGACCTGATGGCTTGCATGGTTTTGCTGTAATAACAGCTTATGAGAAAAACTCAACCCGAAATTTTGGATTGATTCCGCACGTAGCCCGAACAACGGATGGCGGGGATACCTGGTCAGGATTAATCCCCATCAATTTCAATAAAACCAATCTGGACCACGGTTTGATTTTTGCTGAAAAAGATGCGCTAAGAGATAGTTTGTTTATTGGAAATTATGTGCGCTTTCCCGACGACACCACCATAGTCAGGGCCGACTCCGCCACACAGGAATTTGCCCATCCAGTGGACTACACAATGCTTACTATGGATCTCTCTGTTGATAGAAACAATACGGCTCATATCTTTGGTACTCTGTATGTTGCAGGATTCGGTGATACCCTGCTTATGGAGGGCCCAACATTTTTCAGGCCGCGGAACGGAGGGTGGAATGTGGACATTATGGTCAGGCAAAATGAAGACTTTGGCCGTGGAATCCTCATCTCCAGAAACCAAACAGTTCAAAGTTGCTTTGGCGATTGTGACGTTGATGCAAACAGTTTTATTGAACTCAACCGGCCACAGATCAGCCGCTCAAAAGATGGTAGCATGCTTGCCTTGTTTCACAATGAGACTGATCTGGAAGCACATCCCCAATTCAATGAATTTACGAATTCAAACCCCGATTTGAGGGTCCGTTATCTTAGGGTTGAAAGCAATGGAGAAGTTTTTCTTTCCGAAAAGACCCGAAATCTGACCCGAAATTCTGACAAGGATGGGCTAAGCATTTGTCCTGTTGTGGCGCCACTTTTATTAAACTCAGATTCAGGCGGATATGAAGCAGCAACCACCATGGTTTTGCTTTCCGAATTTGACACAGATCCTGGAGTATGGCCGGTTACCCACAACTATATTTCAGGAATCAGAATTCCTGCCGCCATTCAGGTTGATTCAACACCTCTTATTACCACACCTCAACTTATTCTCCGGATCAGAGACAAGCATTCGGTACTGGAAAAAGGCGCAATGCAACCTTCGGTACAGGCATATCCAAACCCTGCCGGCAATCAGGTAACCCTTCGCTTCGACAATTTGCTGCCCGGAAATACCTTTGTAAACATCCGGAACCTGAACGGCCAAACTGTGGAAACCCTTGAATTTATGGCTTCAGAATCCACAATTTACCTTCCGTTGAAACTCATCAGAATGCCTAAAGGACTTTACTTAATTGAAGCCAGAAACGGCAACCAAAGAACAACCATGAAGCTCAATCACGATTAATGTTATTTTTCCCCCAAAAAAAAAGCACCCTTAGAGGTGCTTTTTTTTTGAGAGACACTTAAAAACTAGCTGCAACAGAAACAGAAACACCAGAACTGGCAGGCACAAACCGGCAAACACCTCCAACACAAAAAACACCGGCTCTTTGCCGACCACCATTGACCGATACCCTTACCGTTCCCTTGGTGTATCCCACAGATCCTCCCAGATAATGAATCCTTTGCTTGCCATCCTTATTCCCATAATTGTACTCATCGTACAAAGCAAAAAAGTAATGAGACCCCATCTGATATTCCACAAGTGCCATTGCCCATGATCCAAAATCCTGACGGGTATCCAAATGCTGGAGCTCCATGCGAAGGGTATTCCGGGGTTTAAACTTCCATGACAAATCAACAACACCAATATGCGCAAAAATGGTTTTCACGCCTTGATTGTTCGCAATACGAAGCACTTCATTATCGGCTTCAATGAAAATGTATGATGCGATTAATTTAACCTTAGGACTGAGTTTCTTGCTTAACTCTATGCTAAGGTTTTGATAATAGGTATCCTTTCCAACCTCGAAAAACTCAGAATTATACCCTTTGGCACTGTCTTCACCAATTACCTTTGTGGAAGCAATTCCATTGATTCTGCAGTAATTAAATGTGAAATTGGTCCCATACTTTCCTCCCCAAAAACTGCCTTCCGGCGCATTATAAAATAAATCCAACTGAGCGCCCATTTCCCCTCTTGGCTGTGTGGCATAAGGATAAAGTGTTGCCAAACGGTAGGTATGTTGTGGAGTTAAAGGGGGAAGATAGTTGATCAATAAGTCGTTAAGCGAGGAGTTTCTGTTGCTTCGAAAGTCAAAATTATCTATTCGCTTTGCTCCGATGGAAATCCCGAAACCTTTGGCTGAATATCCACCAGTAATCAGAAATGCCTGTCCGGGGCGGTAAATCAAATTATTGGCAGAGCTGGGATCATTGGCTTTCCAGGCATATTCCGATTCAAGGCTAAAGGACTTTCGGGTAAATTTAAATCTCCCTGAAAAAGCAGCCACATTCTCTGGTAACTTTAGAGTTGAGTTGTCATCAGTTTGAAATTTACTCACGCCCCCAAATCCAAAAGTGATCCTCGAAGGGCTTAATTCCCATTTAGAAATCAGTTCATTGACTGAAAACTCAGCATCTACGCCACGGACAATCCCAGGACCTTTGTCAAAGTAAAATCGTTGCTTCCCTGCGAAAGCCTTTACCTGAATACCTTCAAGGATATTATACCTCAACCTAACTCCATCTACTGAGTTGTCAAAACCAAGACCCCATTCCCAATAGCTTCTGTAAATCAAGCCATTGCCAAATTGTTCGTAAAAATTTCCAAGGGTAACCGACAGCTCTTTCCACTTGTAGTTGATAAAACGGAAAGGAATTCCGGATCCCTTTAAACGTTGGTCATATCCCAAAAGTGGAGGCTGGAAGTTCTCAAAACGCAGGCCACCGGATAAATTTCCCCGATCATAAAGCAAGTTAAAGTAGGTGTTGTTTCCGATTACTTCGGGAACTTTTTGCGTATTGAGCTTTGGTTCATAAATATAATATTGCGCATCTGACTGAAAGTCACCATGTATATAACTCGCTTCCTGCGCTTCTCCATCCTGCTCCTGCTCTTCCTGACCTTTACTTTCAACTATTACCGAGAAAATAGCCAATAAGGCTATTCCAACAAGCCTGATTTGAAATCCCATCCTGAAAAATAAATTCTTTAAGGCTTAGGTGTATTCTTTTTTATAATTTCATACAGCTCCTCTTCATCTCCTGGAGCATATGAACTATGCTGCCAAATGATCTCCCCTTTTTGATTGATCAGGAAGGTATGGGGAACATTATTGACGTTTAACGCCCTTTTAAAATCACCATTGGTGTCTAAAAGGATTTGATAGTCCCAGCCTTTACCATTTACCATAGGACCTACTTTTGCTGTATTTCTGGAATCATCGATGGAAATGGCTACAATTTTAACCTTGGTTTCCCGCTTCCAGTCAGAATAAAGCTCCTTAATATTGTTCAGTTCAAGTACACAAGGCTTGCACCAGGTAGCCCAGAAATTAACCACAGTCAGGCCCTCCTGATTTAAAACAGAGGAGGAGGAAACAGTATTGCCATCCAGGGTTTTCAGAGGAACCTCCGGTAGTTTGCGAACCGCTGTCTGGCAGAAGCCTGAATTGATTAACCCAACGAGAAAAGCAGAAATGAGGAGTTTATACATAGTTTTTGAGTAAGAAAAAATGCCTGGAGCGCAGTACTCCAGGCATTCAAATTTTACAGTTTTCAGAAATTATTCAACAATAATTTTTTGAACAGGAGCCTGAACCCCATTTAATTCAGAAGTCAGGAAGTAAACTCCTGATTTCAGGCCTTTCAAAGAAAGCTGAACTTCAAGGTTCTGAGAACCATCCAATTCCATGGCACGAACCAACTGTCCTGTCACGTTGGTTAAAGATACTTTCCCTTTTCCAGATCCAACGGGAACCTGAAGTAGGTTTTGAGCCGGATTTGGATAGGCAGGCCCGGACTTGCGCATTTCGGTGATGATGTCGTTGGAAGTCAAAACATTGTCAAACCAGTTGTTTGCAGTTTTAATAAGCGCATTACGGAAAGCAACCGGGGCAGCTGAAACACCCACAGATTCCATTCTGAAGCCGATATAAATACTCTTCCAGTTGTCCCCGAAATTATAAATTCCAGCTATGTTGTCTGTATTACTGTACATTAAGAATGCAGCTGCATTTCCGGCATTGCCAAAAACTGATAGTTGATCGGGGTAGCTTGAAGTGCTGGAAGGCAAACTCAAAGCCGTGTTCAAAAATGGAGCAACGTGAACTGCCAAAAGTTGGTCTTCTTCAACATCTACAACGGTGTGCGCAGCCGTTGTTCCATCAGAAATATACTCTGCACCGAGGATATTGTTGTAAAAATCCAAAGCATCCGGATCTCCACCAGCTCCATTCACTTCATATCCAATATCCTGACCCATGATAAACAAATTACCACCCCCATTTAAATAATGTAAGAAGGTTTCGGACTTTTCGGCATCAAGGGTTCCACTAAAAGAAGCTCCGGTTGAGTAAAAAATCTTTTTTATACTCTGTACATTAAGCCCAGCAGAATCTAACCCGGCTGACTCTTCAGCTGTAAGAGAAGTGTAAGACTGGGTGGCGGCTGTAAATGCTTGAGTGAAACGAGAAGAAGCTGTTCCTGCCAAATCCATGAAAAGAATGTTGGATGGAGTAATGGCTGTAAAATTCAAAGAACTTTTTACGGAAGGGAAAATACTGGTAGAATTAATTTCTATTTTTCCACTATATTTTTTGTTCAAAACCGCATCATTAGGGCCACTCAGCTTAACAGAAATGGTTTTGGAAGAGTTTCCTGGAAGGGGAACAGTAGCGGTTCCTGGGTAGGTAACTCCATTTTCAACAATAGAAGCAGACCAACCAGCAGGCAATCCAGTAATAATTGCCTTGACTTCTATATCCTGGTTTTGAGGAATTTTAGACTCAGCTACGAAATCGAAAGTCACATCTGAACCTGCTTTTATTCGAACAGGTTTGCTGTTGCCAGGCCTTGAAACAGCCAGCCACGGACGAGGCTCATCATATCCGGCTCCCAATACTTCTTTCGTAGAATTATTTTGAACAAAAGCTACGGCAGCTGCCTGACCGATGTTGTAATAAACATCCGTTCCATTGGTCCTTTTTAATGAATACTTAAAAGAATAAGAAACACTATCACCAGCATTTAAAGCTGGCAAGGTGGTTCCGCTGCCTCCTGAATTTGGAGAAGAAGCGGAAAACATCTTTTTCATTACCCCTTCAAATTCTTTCTCCCCGTTTGATCCAGGGGCAGTAACAAATTTTATTTCCCGCTCAATGGCTACTGTATGTAAGATGTAACCTGCAGGAATAAAATTTACTGCTTTTACAGAAGAAGTAACCAACAAGGAGTCAGCTACCGGATCTGAATTGTCTATAATTTCATAATGCACTTTTACAATTGCTCCAGTTGTCCCGGAATTCCTTGTGTCGATTGCAGATTGAGTAACGGCACTTGGAGAACCATTCCCTTGCATAGCTCCATCCATGCGGCAGGTTGGTACACCAGTCACTCCATAATAACTAACCCTGGCAGCTGCCTCTGAAGGATTTGCCGCATTCATTGGATCTGCTCCGGGCCAGGAAACCTGGTATTTTATCGCTACAATTTTGCTTTCATTTTGATTCAGCAAAGCATTGAGCGCTGGATTCTGAGCAGCACATGGAGGACAACTTGCATTGGTAAATTGCTCCAGCAAAACAAGCTTTTGAGCAAATCCCGTTGCTGCTCCTGCTACCAGAATTAAACCAGAGAGAAAAATTTTTTTCATGCTTGAAAACGATTGAATATAAGTAAGGTTCAAATCTAATGATAATGAAAAACGAGGCAAAATAAATTTCACATGCAAGCCAATTAATCCGACCAAAAGGCTGGTTTTTCAAGTCAATCCCAAATATTATTCTGCCATTATCGATCAGACCGAACTGGCAGGTTGATCGGAAAACATAATTCTGCAAATGGCCTCAGCCCCGGAAGCGTCGTTAAAACCTTGTAATTTCGAGGTCCTTTCCTCAATTCCTTCTTTAGAAAAATCCATATTCCGGTATTGGGAAATCAGATTTTTTAGCTCTGACGGCCTTCGAAAAACCTGACATAAACTTTCAAGACCAGTACCTTCAAGCATTGCCGGATTCGCAAAAACAAACCGACCTTGAAAAAGAGATTTAACCAACTTCAGCTTGACCCCCGTTGATTGAAATGCAGGTAGCAAATGAATGTGTGCATTTGAAATCAGTTTGTTCATTTCGGTTTCATTGGGGTTTTCGATCAACTCAAATCCTGGCAGATTTTGAAGGAGAGCTTTCAAGGCTGGCCCTGGTTTTTTACCTGCAATGATCAATGGAAAACCTTGTTCAGGTTTGACATTCTGTGCCAGCCACTCCACTGCTTCTTCATTTTCAGGGACCGATAGATTCCCATGGTAAAGCATAAACTGGCCTCTTCCTGGAATAGGTTTCATTAAGGAATTCCCATGAAATGGAAATATCAGACTTGTCTGCGGATACCGGCTTTCCAGATAATCAGTCTCCGTTTTTGAAATGGCAAAAATATGATCGGCATGCACCAGGACAGATTCATAGCGCTGAAGCCTCTTAGACTCCACTGCGTAGTAAATGGTTTTGAGCGTTTCAGTAGAGTGATCAAACAGACCCCGGTAGTATTGCCACTCAACATTGTGCATCCGTACGGCCTTAACTTTGGAAGCAAGTAGCGGATGATCAAGGTATGCACAGGTATGAAGACCTTCAAAAAGAATTGGATGGCCATCTGAAGAAAGCCGTTCCAACAAATCTGGATTTATTCTTGACCCTACTATATAAGGAACCCGGCTAACCAAACCTGTGTATATCTTTTTTCGGGGGTAGTAATAAACATGGGTACAGAGTTCTTCCAATATAGGGGCTGCTTTTCGGCCATATTGAAAACAGTGAAGATGTATCTTGATCCCTGCCTCTGACAAAGCCTTAATTTTAAAAAATACATCAATAACTCCCCCATAATCAGCAGGATATGGGACATCGAATGATACAATATGCAAGGCCCTTTCTTCCATCCGGTTTTCAAATTTCAGCTCAACTAAACGCAATAAACACCAAACAGTTCATTGCTGGCAAACCATATCCATTCAACCAAATCTGAAAAGGTAAAATCACCTTTACTTGCATATTGCAGCCTGAAGTCTGAAAATGAAAAAAATCTCTTGTTTCTTCACTGTCTGGACTTTCTGTACAGGCATTTTGTTCGGTCAATCTACAATGCTCCCACATGATCCGGATGTATACCATTGGATTACAAGGGCTGAAATCAAAACCAGGGCACTCAATGGAAAGTTCCATTCCGCAGTAAAGCCTTTGGACCGTAAAGAAATTGTAAATCTATTCGAACAATTTGCCCTTGATTCCACAAATATTTCTCCGGCAGACCGTTTTCAAATCAGATTTTTCAGGGAGACGAGCTCTGAGTTTGCTCTCCCGGATTCATCAGGAAACAGGTCTGGAAAACAAACCAACTTTTTCAGGCGTCAGGCTGATTTACTTTCCTATGCCAGCAAAGACCTTGACTTGCACGCCAATGTTGTAGGATATGGAGGATTGGGGAAAGTGAATTCAGGAGAACAGAAAAACACCTTCATCAATACAAGAGGAGTGGAAGTCAGGGGAATGATTGCCAACAAAGTGGGTTTTTACACCTTTATGGCTGAAAATCAAATAAAGGTTCCTGACTATGTAAATAACTGGACCAAGCAAAATTTCTCAGTTCCGCATGAGGGTTTCTGGAAAAGATACTCCGAAACCGGATATGATTTCTTCACAGCAAGGGGCTATTTTACCTTTCAGGCAAGTCCATTTATCCATTTTCAGGTAGGACATGACCGTGTTCATATTGGAAATGGATATCGCTCTCTGATCCTGTCTGATTTTGGCAACAACTACTCTTTCGCCAGGATTACAACCCAGGTCTGGAAATTCCAATACACAAACCTGTATGCCAATTTGAAAACAAATCTGACGGTTGGACCTTCCGGAACACCGGGAAGCAGGAAAATCCCGGATAAATTCTTCTTTTTCCATCGGCTCGGACTCAATATTGGAAAATCATTTAACCTTGGTTTGTTCGAAGCCATAGTGGCAGGGCAGGCTTCCGGCGGGGTGGATTTAAGCTATCTCAATCCGATTATTTTTTACCGGGCTTTAGAACAGAATGCCGGGAGCCCCGATAATGCAGGTCTTGGCCTCGATGCCCGCTGGATCGGGTGGAAACATTTCCAGATTTATGCCCAGGTTTACCTCGATGAATTTTTATTGAAGGAAATGAAGGCCCAGAATGGTTGGTGGGGAAACAAATATGCTTTGCAGGGAGGACTGCACTATATCGATGTGGCGGGAATAAAAAACCTGGATATCCAACTTGAACAGAATTTTGTCCGTCCTTTTACATATTCTCATCTTGATGATTACAGAGCTTATTCTCATTATAGTCAGCCTCTGGCTCATCCCCTGGGAGCCAATTTTAATGAAACAGTTGCCATCCTCCGATATCAACCATTTCCGAAATGGAATCTTTCCCTAAAAGTAATTCG
>JBIPNA010000120.1:0-9530 GCA_044375665.1 Catalimonadaceae bacterium | reverse complement strand
CGGAAGGCTGCTCAACAACCTTGGCATGGCATTTAATGAATCGGTTTACACTGATTCGGCTCTGACTTACTTTGCCAGAGCCGCAGAAACCAATGCCGGTGCCCAGGCCGGAAAAACAAATCTCGGATTTTTTTATCTGGTGCATAAACTTGAGAAGGACGGGCTGCCCCAAAAAAGTCCGGAATCCGATGCATGGGGAGATTGGGCACAGATGAACAACAACATGGTGTTTGCCAATGTGGCAGGGGAAACCTCAGCCTCTTTGGGGGATGTGCAAAGGAAATTTGCTGATATTCCTGCTGAAATTCAACCTTTTGTATTGTTTCATGCCTACATCAACAAGGCAATTACAAAAGACTCAACCGATGCCGGGGCTCTAAAGAAACTGGAAAATGACAGCCTGATTAAATACTATTCCAATGCCTTGGATATGGGAAGGGCTTTGCTGCATTATCGAACAGGGCAAACCCACAAGGGAATGGACGAAATGCTGCATCTCTTTCAACGCAGCAACGACAGGAAGCTGGATCTTGCGTTGCTGCTCGGGCAGGTTTACTACGACCAGGGGGCATACGAAAGTGCTGCTTTGTTTTTTAAACAGGCCGCCGGCATGGGAATGCCCAAAGCTATGTACTGGTATGCCTTGAGTTCTTTGGATGCCGGGCGAAAAAATGAAGCAATTGAAGCTTTCAGGGAATCAATACCCCATTTAAGTCCATCAGACCGGATTCGGGTGAGTGTGCTCGTAGATGGGTTGGCCAGTGGAAAATTCCAGAATGCTGCCCAGCGTTCCGATCCTGAGAAAAGTGCTTATATCAAGGTTTTTTGGAACAATCTGAAAGACGATCAGATCACAGATTTGATTGGAAGGACTTCGGACAAAGAATCGCAAAGGTTCTTGTGGAAGTATTGCTTTGACCGGGCTTACCGGGAAGGGATGGCAAGCCGTTGCCAGGAGCTTCACTACTACGGACAAAAACATTTCGGGAAAAATGCGCTTTGGATTGTCCAATTGGGAGCCACCAGGCCATTAATGCTTGAAATCACCGGAAAGCTGGATGTGCTGGAAAAAACCACAGATCCTGACTTTTTGAAGAAGTTTCCTTTTCTTCAGGCACGTTTGAATCAAAAAAAGGGGGACAAAGCCAAAGCCAGAATCTCGTTTCTGGAAGCTTTGGAGCTGCAACCTTTGCATACCCGCCAGATTGGTTACGCATTATCCTATCTGTTTCAGGAAATGGGAAACAAAGATGAAGCATACCAGAAAGCATTGGAATTCAGTGATCTTGATCCGAGCAATGTCGAATTGCTGAAGTTGTATGCGCTGTTTTCTGTGCGGATGGGTTTGCCTGAATTTGCTTATCCGGTTGTGAACCGGATTGAAGTCCTCACCAATGCCGAAGTCGCTGGTGCTTTTCGGCAAAAAATTAACCAGGAAGTCGCTGCAAAAAATTACTATACACCTCCTCTCCTGCCATAAGAGTTAGGGAAAACCTGCAAAACCATGAAAACAACCTTCCTTTTTATCCTTAGCCTGGTTTTTGTTGCCGGTGTTCAGGCCCAAAGTAAAACCTATTCTGTTGGGTTTTACAATGTTGAGAATTTGTACGACACCATCAATGATCCGGATATTGACGACGAAGAATTCCTCCCCAACGGAAAATATCAGTGGACAGGCGACCGGTATGAACGCAAATTGAACAATATGGCCAGGGTAATTGATTCTCTGGGTGGTGGGCCTTCCCTTCTGGGCATGTGTGAAGTGGAGAATAAAAAGGTACTGGAGGACCTTTGCTCCACAAAAAGACTGAAAGAAAAGGGTTATGGAATTTTACACCACAATTCTCCCGACCGCCGGGGTATAGATGTGGCGATGCTCTACAAAAAGGCTGATTTTGAGCCTCGGTTTACAACCTTCATTCGCGTATCCATTGAAAACGACCCAGGGTTTATTACCAGGGATATTTTTCTGGTAAACGGCACTTTGGGAAAAGAAGAAATTTATCTTCTCGTAAACCATTGGCCAAGTCGCCGGGGCGGTGAGGACATTTCCATGCCAAAGCGAATGGCTGCTGCAAAAGCGCTGCGATATTCTGTAGATACCATTTTGGAAAAAAATCCAAATGCAGCCATTGTGATAATGGGCGATTTGAATGATGAGCCAACGGATGCATCTCTTTTGGATGGCCTGAAAGCAAGTGGAAACCCAAAATCAGGTGATCTTTTCAATTCTATGTTTGCTCTAAAGGAAAAGGGCGACGGAAGTCATTCGTATAAAGAGCAGTGGGGTATGCTGGACCAGTTGATCGTGAGCAAATCTCTGCTCAACCCAAAAATGAAACTCAACTGGGTCGTTGGTTCTACGCAGGTTTTCCGTCCCGTTTGGATGCACGACAAATATTCAAAACATCAGGGAGCACCTTACCGCACCTATGTGGGCCCGAAATTTATCGGAGGATATTCGGATCACTTCCCGGTGTTTATGTACCTGGCTGGAAAATAACGACCTCTTAATCCAACCTGAGCCATTTTTTTCTCAGGAAATCCTGGTCTGGGGTAGCTTTTTCATCCCAATCAAGTCGGAAGCTTTTGCCAGGCTCGGGTGCCGCCATGACTTTGGTTATCAGCACTCTGCCATTACGGGAATAAAGGATTTCAACTTCTTGTCCGGCTTTAATGCTGTTTAAAACGGAACCCAGTTCTGGACTTTCGATCCTGCGGTCGCCAATGGCAATAATTTCATCACCTATGTGCAATCCGGAATTATGCGCAGGGCCATTGGAGGGGAGACTTTGAACCGTCATACGCTGACCGGAGGACTGGAGCCGAATTCCCAGAGACAGGGCTTTGTTTTCCTCATTACGATCGGCAATTCGGATACCAAAAGCCCCGAATTCTTTTTTCCAGTCAGGGCGCTTCAGGCCATAGACATAGTCCTGAAGAAATGCTTTCCCTTTTTCGCCAAGGCGCTTTATCAGTTCTTTTTCAAGGTCTTCTTCGGTAAACCAGATGTCTTTCTTAAGGTAATATTCCTGGTACATGTCCCTGAGCAGGTTGTCGAGATTTGCCTGCCCTTTGCTTTCCCTGATGAGCAACATGTCCAGTAAGGTGGCCAATGCCGCTCCTTTGGTATAATAGTCGGTTTGGCTATTGCCGGAATTCTCATTGGGGCGGTAGTACTTTATCCAGGCATCGAGGCCTGCTTCTGCAAGGGATTGAACATACATTCCTGGCACAGATTCTACCCTGCTCAGGTTAGAAGCCACCACTTCCAGAAACCGCTCCTTTTTTGTGATACCAGCCCGGAACAATACAAAATCGTCGTAGTAGCTGGTAAATCCTTCAGCCACCCACAGCATCCTGCAGTAGTTTTCACCGTCATAGTTGAATGGCCCTAAAGGCTTGGGCCTCAAACGTTTTACGTTCCACAAATGAAAGTATTCGTGGGCCACAAGCGCCAGGAAGTTTTGGTAGGAAGCCTCGTTGTCGTAGGTATTCCATGCAGTCTGCAGTGATGTAGAATGGCCATGTTCGAGGCCACCTCCTCCATTGGGCAGATTGTGTACCAGAAAAGTATAATCGGTGCAGGGATGGTGTTGAAAAATGTTTTTTTCGGTTTCAATAATTTTTTTGAAGTCAGCTTTGATCCTGTCCTGATTCATGTTGCCGGGTCCCTGAAAAGCGGCTCTGTGCTTTACCCCGGCGGCCTGGAAATTGAGCACCAGCGGGTTTCCGCAAAGTATTGGGGAATCGAAAAGCTCGTCGATGTTTTCTATCTGAAAGCGGTTGGGTGCCTGACCTGTGGTTTTTAAGGCGGTTACGATTTGGGAAAAGCCAGCAGGCAAATCTATTTCGAGTTGGGCTTTGGTGTTTTCCTGGCCCTGGACATACAAAAAAACTGCCGCACCATTGATATAGGCTTGCTCCTGATCGAGGTAGCAGTTCCGGACGGCCATTTCGTTTGCATACAGGCGGTAGCGGATTTCGATTTTGGTATTTGTATTGTGCCGGACTTCCCATGTGTTTTTGTTGATTTTCATACCGGGGAGTTCTTTTCCGTCCGGGGCTGTGGCATAAAAACCTTCAACGTTCCGGGCATATTCCCGAATGAGATAGCTTCCTGGAGTCCAGGTGGCCATTTTGAGGATGGTTTGCTTGCCTGTAAGCCCAGAAAGCTGCATACTGATGTCGAAATAATGCGTTGCCGGCTTTTCCATCCGGACTGTATACTGAATTTCCATACAAAAAATTGAGGTGTGGATACCGAAAAGGTAAATGAGTAATGCAACTTTGCGGATAATTGAATCTTTCATGAATTGGAGTAGTTGGCTACGAAAAGCTGTTGGAATATGCATTTTCCTGATGATGGTTGGATGTTCAGACGCGATCCGGATGCCGGGATTTGAGGCGCAAAAATGGAAAGCGGATCCGAATGGTTGCAAAGGTGACAGGGAAAAATTGCTTTTTGATTTGCTGGCTTCCCGGGACAGTCTTTTGGGACACTCGGAAATGGACGTAAAAACCTTTCTTGGAAAGCCTGAATCGAATCATTTAAGAACCCGTGGACAAAAGGTTTTTGAATATGAAGTTGCCGGGAGTACGGCTTGTGGAAATGGTGGGAACAAGGTGGTATTGAAAATCCGGTTTGATGCTCTGAACAGGGTTACAGAAATCTCCAGGTAAATATTGGTATTTTGTAGAAAGCCTGTTCAGATTTGAAAATATTGGGGCCGGGATGGAAACGGCAGCCCGGAACCCGGACCGCAAGAGGGATGCTTATGAATTTTTACCTGGTTTGTGGCGGACCGGGTGAGGACTACAGTGGACAGCCCGAAATGCCCCCCAGAAAACAGTGCCTATAGTCCCGGAAAGGAATTTTCTTCATAGCATTACTCATTTTTAGCCGGTTTTACTGTTTTCTATGATGAATTTCAGGAGGTCATTAACCTTTTGTATTGTTGCATTCTTTCTTAAAGCTCCTCACATGAAACCAGCCAGGATTTTTTTTCCGTTTCAGCCTTTTGTGCAGCTTTTGTTTTTTGCCTTAGCAGCCTGTTCCGGGAAAAAGGAACTGGAAATGGTTCCGAAAAATGCAAAAGCGGTAGTTGTTGTAGATTTTAAAAATCTGGCACTTAATGCTTTGAGTATGAAAAATTTAATGAACATTTTTCAATCGGAAGGAGAAAAGAGTTCAGAAAAAACCAATTCGGAGCCCAACCCCGGGATTGATGTTATGGGCAAAGGGGTGATGTTCCAATTGGAGGAAAAACAAATCGGGACGAAATTTTATTTTATTCTGCCCCTGTCAAATAAGGAAGAATTTGTTCGGTTTGTCCAGAAATGGGATTCCTCGGCAAAAACCACAAGGTCTTTTGAACTTGATTGGTTGCGGGGCAAGAATTTTGAAATCGGGATAGATGACCATCAGGCTATAGGTGTTTTCGATGTGAACTTAACTTCAGAGTCGAAACATCAAACCTTTCTAATGGAACTGAAAAGTCAGAAAGAGGAAAACCGTTTGCTGGCCGGCAATCCACAATTTAAGGAGTTGGCAGAGAAGAGTTTTGATGCTGCCTTTTGGGTAGACATGGAAAAGCAAATGGAGACATTGTCTTCTGTGGCTGTCCTGGGTTCCACGCCTGTTCCCAAGGGAGATTTTTTGATGTATTTGAATTTCGATGACGGAAAAGTGGCCTTAAGCGGAGATTATATCAACAGAAGCAAAGAGCTGGAACCATACTACAGAATGATGCATGAGGATGTAGATACGAAGTATCTGAATCTGATTCCCAACGAACATCCACTTGGGGTAATGGCATTCCGGATGGACCCTAAAGTGGTGAAGGAGATATGGGAGAAAAACGAATCGTTGGCTCAATCAAAAGTGATGGTGGAAGCTTTCGGACTTTCGGTGCCTCAGCTGATGGATGCTTTGGGAGAGCATTTTGTGTTCTCTGCTTTGGATGCCAGGATGGACAAGGCCCACTACCCCATCATGGCTTTGTATATGGAATATAGCAGTAAGGAAAAAGTGGCTGCGATTTTATCTTCTCTTGTCCAGAAAGGGATTTTGGCAGATGCCGGAAATGAAACCTACAAATTGAACATGCTTCCGATGGCATCGCTCAAGGTAAAAGACAAGGTTTTGGAAATCAGCAATGTTGAAGGCCCTGCAACAACCAGGTTTGATCCAGATAAATTTAAAGACTTTCCTTCCGGGAACTCCCTTTTGTACATCAATACGAAAGACCTTCTGGCCGGCTTAAACCCATCTTTGCTTCAAAGCGAGCCTGCAAAACTTGGCAAAGAATATTTTTCATCTATTTCGATGACAAGCCGGTACATAAACGATCAGCGCAGTTATTTTGACCTGGTTCTGAACACCACCAGGCCCGATGAAAATGCCCTGATGACGATGATGAACTTATCGGAAAAAATTCAAAAAATGCCGAAGGAAAATGACGCTCTCCCTCAAGGTCCGGGTTCGGTTAAGGGTGAGAATCCTGACATGTAAAGCAGAGGCAGCTTAAGAAATCTAATCCTATCCGAAAAGTCCGGCATTCTATATCCTGCTTTAAAAACAATTTCTGGAAAAACCATTACAAGATTCTGATTTTCAGATTTTTAGCATTGAAATCCTGAATCCAAATCAGGAATCCGGGCTGCAACCGAAGTCTTCAGGAATAAAACCGGATTCATCGCAGAGGCGGTAATAAGCTTGAAATTGTTTACATTTTTTGAAAACTGATTTCCTTCCTGCATTTTTGCTATGTTTTCGCTAATTGAGGATGGAGTTGGGCTGTTGTCCAACGGATTATCTCCCAAAGGGCATTGCGCCCTGGATTTCTATTGCAATAAAAAAAGTAGCTCCCGAGGGAGCTACTTTTTCATTTACAGGCAGGTCGGTCAGGTCAGGCCGAAACCAAATCTTCCTGCTGCTGGTATTCTGAGACCGGAAGGCAGGCGCACATCAGGTTTCTGTCCCCATAAGCCGAATCGATACGACTTACAGAAGGCCAGAATTTAGAATCTTTTACGTAAGGAAGTGGAAAAGCAGCTTTTTGACGGGAATAAGGCCTCGTCCATGTATCTCCGCAAACCACTCCTGCGGTATGTGGAGCATGTTTCAGCACATTTTCCTTTTTGTCGGCTTTACCGGCTTCGATTTCAGCGATTTCTTTCCGGATGCTGACCATGGCTTCTACAAAACGATCCAATTCAGTAAGGGGCTCACTTTCTGTAGGCTCGATCATCAACGTTCCAGCCACAGGAAAAGAGACGGTTGGGGCGTGGAATCCGTAATCCATTAAACGTTTTGCAATGTCTTCAACCTCAACACCGGCACTCATTTTGAAAGCCCGCATATCGAGAATCATCTCGTGAGCGCAATAACCATGTGTTCCTGTATAAAGAACCGGAAAATGAGGTTCAAGTTTCTTCTTCAGGTAGTTGGCATTAAGGATAGCCAGCTCGGTCGCTCTTTTCAATCCTTTTCCGCCCATCATCCGGATGTAAGCATAGCTGATGGCCAGGATTGAAGCCGATCCATATGGAGCGGCGGAAACAGGTCTGATGGCTTTTTCGCCTCCTGTTTTTACCAAAGGATGTCCTGGCAAATATGGCATCAACTTTTCAACCACGCCTATGGGACCCATTCCCGGTCCACCGCCTCCGTGCGGAATGCAAAAAGTCTTGTGAAGATTTAAGTGACAAACGTCGGCACCAATGTTGCCTGGGCTGGTGAGTCCCACCTGGGCATTCATATTGGCTCCATCCATATAAACCAGGCCTCCGAATTGGTGAATGGTATCGCAAATGGTCCGAATGGATTCTTCAAAAACGCCATGGGTTGAAGGATAGGTAACCATCAGACAGGCCAGTTCTGAGCCATGGGCTTCAGCTTTTTGCTTCAAATCCTCCAAATCCACATTTCCCCGGCTGTCGCAGGCCACCAGAACTACTTTCATTCCAGCCATTACAGCTGAGGCGGGATTGGTTCCGTGTGCAGAAGTTGGAATTAAAGCTATGTTTCTGTGACCTTGGTTTCGGTCCATGTGGTAAGCACGAATGGTCATCAAACCTGCGTATTCACCCTGTGCTCCGGAATTGGGTTGCATGGAGATGCCGGCGAAGCCTGTAACCTCTTTAAGCCAATGGGTAAGATCCTTGAGCATTTCCTGGTATCCGTTTGTTTGCTCTGAAGGTACAAAAGGATGTATGGAGTTCCATTCCGGCCAGGTAACGGGGATCATTTCCGTGGTAGCATTGAGCTTCATTGTGCATGATCCCAAAGAAATCATGGAATGAACAAGGGAAAGGTCCTTTCCTTCGAGCTTCCGGATGTACCTGGTTATTTCATGTTCAGAATGATGGGAATTGAAAACGGGATGTTGGAGATAAGCTGTAGTTCTTGCAAAACCGGCTGGAACGCTGTCGCTGTCAAAAAGCTCTGCTGAACCGGGTACTTCTTTCCCAAGAGCCTGGGCAAAAATCATCAGGATGGTCCGTACACAGGCAGGTGTACAGGTTTCATCCATGGAGATGCCCAACATATTGGGACTTCCCGGGAAAATCCTGAAATTGATTTCATGCTGACGTGCCACATTGACCACAATATCAGCACGTTCTGTTTCGATTGTTAAAGTATCGAAGTAAGCTTCATGACGAACGGAAACGTCCATGGCAATCAATCCTTTTGCCAATCCTCTTGTCAGAGCATGGACCCTGGAGGCAATTTTTCGTAAGCCATCCGGCCCATGATACACAGCGTAAAAGGAAGAAATTACCGAAAGCAAAACCTGCGCTGTACAAATGTTGGACGTGGCTTTCTCCCGTCGGATATGTTGCTCACGTGTTTGCAGGGCCATCCGGTAAGCAGGATTTCCTTCGGCATCTATTGAAATCCCAATTATCCTGCCAGGCATATTCCTTTTGAACTCCTCTTTTGTAGCAAAAAATGCAGCATGAGGGCCTCCGAAACCCATGGGTACACCAAACCGCTGGGCTGACCCTACCACAACATCTGCACCCCAGGTTCCGGGTGCTTCCAGCAAGGTAAGAGAAAGCAGGTCGGCAGCAACTGCCACAAAAATATCTCTTGATTTAGCCTCAGCACACAAAGCATCGTGACGAACAAGCCTGCCTTCGGTATCAGGATACTGAAGCATGATCGAAAACAGATCCGACCTTGTCAGGTCTAACTCCTGAAGGTCACCAATTTCAATCTGAACACCAATAGGTTCTGCCCGAAGTTGCAGCAATTCAATGGTTTGTGGATGGCAGGATTTGGATACGAACATTGTCCGGGCATCCATGCGGCTGTTTTTACGAACCGAATACAGCAAATGCATGGCTTCGGCAGCGGCTGTGGCTTCATCTAAAAGGGAGGCATTTGCAATTTCCAATCCGGTGAGGTCCATGACCAGGGTTTGGAAATTGATCAGGGCCTCCATCCTACCCTGGGCAATTTCTGCCTGATAGGGTGTGTATGCCGTATACCAGGCAGGATTTTCCAGCACATTTCTCAGAAT
>JBIPNA010000231.1:0-5699 GCA_044375665.1 Catalimonadaceae bacterium | reverse complement strand
TATCCCTGCTCCCGGGAAAAACAGTTTTTATTTTTTTCATATAGCTTAGTCTGAGCGCAAAAAAAGTAAATCTGCGCCGATGAAAAAAAGCTTTCTGTTAAAAATCCAAAACTCCTTAAAGCGGAATGTTTCCGTGCTTCTTTTTTGGAAGGGCGTCTACTTTATTCTCAAGCATTTCAAAAGCTGAAATCAGCTTTTCTCTGGATTCATGGGGCATAATTACCTCATCTACATATCCCCGGTGGGCTGCCCGGTAAGGAGTTGCAAACTTTTTGTTGTACTCGTCTATCTTTTCCTGAAGCGTGGCCTCAGGATTTTCGGATTGAGAAATTTCCTTTTTAAAGATAATTTCTGCTGCGCCTTTAGCACCCATGACCGCAATTTCTGCCATAGGCCAGGCAAAATTCATATCAGCGCCAATGTGCTTTGAATTCATTACATCGTAGGCGCCACCATAAGCTTTACGTGTAATGAGGGTAACTCTGGGAACGGTCGCTTCTGAAAATGCATACAGCAATTTTGCACCATTGGTGATGATGGCATTCCACTCCTGATCGGTTCCGGGAAGAAAGCCGGGCACATCTTCCAAAACCAGCAATGGAATGTTGAAGCAATCGCAAAAACGCACAAAACGGGCTGCCTTTTTACTGGCATTGATGTCCAAAACTCCGGCCAGGACCAGGGGCTGGTTGCCCACCAGGCCAATGCTCCGGCCACCCAAACGGGCAAAACCAACCACGATGTTTTCCGCATACTGGCCGTGCACTTCAAAAAAACTTCCCTCATCGACCAGCTGATGGATCACGTCCTTCATGTCGTAAGGTTGGTTGGGATTTTCGGGAATGAGGTCGTCAAGGGCAGGTCGTGATTCATCGCCGGATGCATACTCAAACCGTTGGGGCTCGCTGTCGCAGTTTTGGGGCATGAAGCTCAGCAAAGACTTGATCTGACGGATGCACTCCACTTCGTTTGGAGCGGTCAAATGGGCAACCCCGCTTTTGGAACTATGGGTGGATGCTCCTCCCAATTCTTCGGAAGTAACGACCTCATTGGTAACGGTTTCTACCACTTTGGGACCTGTTACGAACATATAAGAGGTATTTTCTACCATCAGGATAAAATCTGTAATGGCGGGTGAATACACAGCACCACCTGCACATGGACCCATGATGGCCGAAATCTGGGGAATAAGGCCTGAGGCCAGGGTGTTGCGGTAAAAAATATCAGCATATCCCGCCAGGGAAACCACACCTTCCTGAATCCGGGCGCCACCGCTATCGTTGAGACCGATGACCGGAGCACCGTTTTTCATGGCTAAATCCATGATTTTCACTATTTTCTCGGCGTGGGTCTCGGACAATGCACCTCCAAATACAGTAAAATCCTGGGAAAATACGTAAACGAGACGCCCGTCTACTTTGCCAAAACCGGTAACCACCCCATCGCCAAGGTAGTATTCCTTATCCAGGCCAAAGTCTTTGCATCGGTGCATCACAAACTTCCCGATTTCCTGAAAAGTACCCTTGTCCAGCAAGAGATCAATTCTTTCCCGGGCAGTAAGCTTTCCTTTTTTATGTTGGGCTTCCTGGCGGGAAACGCCGCCTCCAAGAAGGGCTTCCTGGTTTTTGGTCGCAAGGACCTCGTATTTTTCAAGGTGTTTTTTCAAGGCTGGTGCAGAATTTTAGGAAGGGGCGAAAGTAATTTGAATTTTTGTGGCGTGGACCCTTCGGACCCTTTGATTTTGTAAAATGAAGCAGTTTTTTTCTTCCTTGAGGTTAACAGCCATTTTTGGCCTTGCTTTTTGCGGTTTTATTCTCCCTGTTTCGGCTCAGGATGAAGAATATGTCCCGGACGTGGTGACCGAATGGCTGGCAGCACCGGTGTATCTGAGCGGAGGACCCACCCTGAGCCGGTTTGTAAACGCTCCAAGCGGAGATGCCTATCCATTTCGACTCAAGCCGGAATTCGGCATTTTGTTTCAATACTCCCTGGGGCAAACCTATCCATTTTACTCCGGACTGGAATTTCAGATGCGTGGATTCAAAATTGACAAAAGAATTACCGGAACTACAGCAGATGGCAGAATAAGCGAAACGATCACCAAGGGCACAAGGCGGACCAATTATCTGATAGTACCCATGATTTTTTCCATTCCGGCCAAACCGGAAAGAAAGCTCCATTTCCTGGCTGGAATCTCCGGTGGGATGAGGGTGTATTTCAGACAGGATTTCACTTCTGTTTACAGAATTCCACAAGACAGCCTGGAAATAACCATTGAGGAAAACAAAACGGGAAATAATGCGCTGGACATTCTCGAATTTAATGGAGAGTTGGGGGCCTCCTACCGCTTCCATCCAAAACTGGAGTTATGGGCAGGAACAACCATAAAACTGGTTGGCTTTTCTTTGGCGACCGAAAACTTTTTCTCGAGAAACGAGCGGAATACCCTTTTCAGGGTGAAGTTGCTCTGGCGGTTTGCCAGCATGGAAGATTTGCCCTTTTTCTGATATTTCATTCAGGAATAAATCCACAAAAAACCGAAGTCCGCATGAGGGATGGGAAGGGTTTAGTCCGCCCTGGCGGACCGAAGCGCCAGCGGAGCCCTGTACAGCCCGACGGCGACGCAAGGAGCCGGCATGCCCAAAAACCTGGGCCTGTCTCCTGATCAGAAAATCTGAAAGCGGATCAGGGCATCGAAAAAATACCCGATCGACTGCGGAAAGCAGATGATGTTGAACAAAATACCCCAAACCGAACCGTACAGGTGGGCGTCGTGGTTGATGCGGCCCGTAAGATCATTTTTAGCAGCATAAGCCGTATACAAAAGATACAATGCCCCAAATGCAAAACCAGGCATGGGAATGAACATGACCAGGATGCGCTCTGTAGGCTGGAACCAGATGCCTGCAAAAAGCACGGCACTAACCGCCCCTGAAGCCCCAAGGGAATTGTAGGAACGGTCGTGTTTGTACTTGAAAAGCGTGCCCAACTCGGAAACCACCATGGAACTTAAAAAAAGTACCGAGAGGTAAATCCAACCCTTGCCGTCCGAAAACATATCGAAATAATTTTCCAGCATGGGGCCGAAAAAAAAGAAGGTAAACATGTTGAAGAACAGGTGCATCCAGTCCACATGCAGAAAAGTGCTGGTAAAAAACCGGTAATACTCCTGGTTGTTCCAGACTCTGTACGGTTTGAACGTGTATTTCTCGAAGGCATCGTAGCGCTGCCAGGCCCAATAACTGGCCATTACAGTGCCAAGAATGATGAATATGGTCAGGCTCATGGTTTGGTAAAAACGGCCAGTAATTCGGGATCAACCACATCGCCCCATTTCCGGGAATTGTTGGAGAAAATCTTCCTTCCGATGGGTTTGAGAATGGTTTTCCACAGGAGGCTCCTGATCTGTCCGCCCAAGCCAAATGCCACCGGACCATTTCCGCCGATGTGCATGATGTTAAAATCGGAAAGGGAAGCCAGCTGGGCCATGGATGGTCCGCTGAAATGGGTAATGTGGGTGAAGTCACCAAACGCAATGGGAATGCCGAATGGGGAGGCAAAATTGGGGGTCATCACGACAAAGCGCCCTCCTGGATTTAGCCGTTCCCGCACCAGACGGAAAGTTTCGAGAACCTTTGTTTTTTCAAAGTGTTCCAGCAAATGTGCACAAAGTACAAAATCGAATGTCTGGTTGGAATCGCGAAGGAAGTTGGTGGCATCGGCATAAACCACACGGATGCCCTTTACAGACCGCTCTGAAATTTCTTTCATTTCACCTGAATATTCAACTCCGGTGATGTTGTTGTAGCCGAGGGTTTTCAGATAAAGCAGGAAATCGCCATTTCCGCAACCCAGGTCGAGGAAAGAAGTGTTTGGGTTGGCAGGAAGGAAAGACCTGATCCTGCTTTTCCAATAGGCCTGCCGAAACGGGAAATCGTTGATGGCATGACGCAGGTGGTGGCTGTGGTAATTTTCGTAAAATTCGTGCAGTTCTTCGTTTGACATGGGTTTTTGCTTTGGCCTTCCCCTCCCTAATGGGCAAGGATTACATTTTTCTCCAAACGGGGCAGACAATCATAAATGCTGGGCTGAAGGCAGAACTCAATGTCTTTGATGATGTTGAGTCTGTGCAATCTTTGGAAATGGGAAGCTTCCTTGAGGAATTCAGGCATCCGGTCTTTCTGCAACTGGTACAGATCCCGGGCCAGAAGGGCAGAATCATTGCCAAGATCATATGAATCTTTGAGGTAATGAACCAGAGCTCCGGCAAAAAGGGTATCTTCTGCATTTACCTGACCTTTCCATCCTGCACAAAGCAAAACGGCATTCAATCCCCTGATGAACAGGTAATCAGCCACGGTTTTCAGATTGAGGAAGGAGCCGATAATCACCTTTTTGGCATGGGCAGATTGTAAAATCGCCTGGGTTCCGTTGGTGGTGGTAACACAAATGCGTTTTCCCGCCAGAACAGGATCCATATAACTGAAAGGCGAGTTGTCCAGATCGAAACCTTCCATTTTTAGTCCGTTGCGTTCGGCAGCGGTAATGTACCCCATCAGCCCATAAGTGGCCGATTCTTCGAGGGTGGAAACAGGTTTGATCTCGGCGATGCCATGGGCAAAACCAGTAACCATACAGGAAGTAGCCCTAAGGATATCGATGACGACAACAATTTTTTCTTCCAGCTTAAAAAGGGGCAAAAGCTCCGGGGAAAGGCAGACCTCTAACTTAGGCATTAGCCAAAACAGATTGAAAATGAACTACTTACGATTTAATGAAGGGCAAAGATACTACTTCTGCTTCCAGATTCCTGCCCCGAACGTCGATAAAAATACGGCTACCGGGCTTTGACAGCGCTGCCGGAACATATGCCAGACCAATGCTTTTGCCCAAAGTAGGCGACTGAGTGCCGGAAGTAACCTGACCAATAACCTGGCCTTCGGCATCTTTCACATCATAATGTCCGCGGGCGATACCCCGCTCCAGCAACTCGAAACCCACCAGCTTACGGGTAAGTCCGCTGGCTTTTTGCTCCAGGAGACGGTCGCTGTCCACAAAAGTCTTGGTAAACTTTGTAATCCAGCCCAAACCGGCTTCGAGGGGAGAAGTGGTATCGTCTATATCGTTGCCGTACAAACAAAAGCCCATCTCAAGGCGGAGGGTGTCGCGTGCCCCAAGACCGATGGGTTTAATGCCTTCCGGGGCTCCGGCTTCAAACAAGGTTTTCCAGAGAGCTTCCACCTTGTCGTTGGGCACATAGAGCTCGAATCCGCCGGCGCCGGTATATCCGGTATTGGAAATAATGACATCGGGTATTCCGGCCACGGTTCCTTTGGTAAAATTGTAGTAAGGAATGGCCTCCAGATCTACATCGGTACATTTTTGAATGACCGCCTTCGCCAGAGGACCCTGCACAGCCAGCAGAGAAATGAAATCGGAGAAATTCTCCATTTTGGCTCCAAAGCGGTTCTGACTTTGTATCCAGTTCCAGTCTTTCTCTATGTTGGAGGCATTGACCACCAGCATGTATTCTTCCGGACCGATGCAATACACCAGGAGATCGTCCACAATGCCGCCCTTTCCATTGGGCAGGCAGGAATACTGCACTTTTCCAGCGGTCAGTTTCGATGCGTCGTTGGAGGTAACCCATTGTATAAGATCCAGGGCACCCGGCCCCATCACCCAAAATACACCCATAT
>JBIPNA010000119.1:0-9602 GCA_044375665.1 Catalimonadaceae bacterium | reverse complement strand
GCTTGGAAATGGCATTGCATTTATTGTGGCCTATCTGGCTATGAATGCATTTGTTGGATTTCTCACCCGCAACGGGTTCAGGATTTTTGGCTACTACAGAATTGCCCTTGGGCTAACCATTTTGGGATTGCTGTACATGGGCGTGGATTTGAAAATGGTGGATTGATCCATTGATTCTGGCTCCCTGCTCCAGCAAAAAATTAAATTTAACTAAATTCAAAGACCAGAATTTTCCGGGGTGCAGCAGACATTCTGATTGATTCTGTTTCATAAGAATCTGAAATCTGACAAAAGAAAATGCCGGCTCAATAAACCGGCATTTTCTGATCATTAACTAAACCTTTTTCAATAATGCTAACTTCGAATCTTAAATTTCGTTGTTGCATTATCCAAAAACCACGGGTCAAAAGTGGGGTACTGGTCCCGATCGGGCACAAGGCTTTTGGTTGCAATCCTGACATGCGTACCCCTGTGGGGAATAAATCATGAAACCACCCCAATTCCAGTATCATGAACCCGAAATTCCCAGATTCCAGGGAAAAATACCCCCGGTGTGCACCACCAGAATCCGGGACCCGGCGGAAAATGCCTCTTTTTGGGCCAAATCTGACACGCTAAAAAAGGTTTTTCCGCTATAAACGGGTTCTATGGGAAACTTCTCCCAATTACTGACCTCCGCACAAAACGACAACAACCGGGCATCGCTCTTTGCATATCCACCAAAAGTATCGGCCACCCAATGGACTTTTTCAAAAGAAGGAACAGTTTCACCTACAAGCCATTGGCGAACTTCCCTTTCTGGATAGCCGGTTCCTTTAACCACCTCGATGGCCCAGATATCGGTTGTGGCATCGGTTCCCAAAAGGGCACCGGCCAGGGTTCCGCCGGAGGCTACCGGCACAACCAAATGATTTGCTCTAACCTTATTTTGGAGGGTTCTAAACCAATGCGCCGTTTCCCCCAACGCTCCGCCTGCCGATCCACCCATAGGAATCCAAAGGCCCTCCGGAAACCGGCTCTGCACCAGCTCCGGAACCAGAATCGACTGGTGCCATTCCCGAAAGGTTGTTCTTGAAAGAGATTCGGTAACCACACCCCAATCCTGCATCTGCCTGACCGCCGGGTTGTCCTGCCACTCCGACCTGTCACCCCGGAGAAAAAAGACCGCTTTCTTTTTTAATTCCCGGGCCGCAAAAGCCAGAGCCACCAGGTGGTTCGACCATGCACTACCCATTGAAACCAGCAGCGGAAAATCCTTTTCTACCGCATTCCGGAGAAATGGCATAAGCTTAAAAGCTTTGTTTCCCTGAATCCAGGGATGCAGCAAATCGGCCCTTGCAACCCAAACTTCAAGGTTTCGCAGTATAAATTCAGGCCGGTCCCAACGCTGGATGGGAATCAGTTCAGGCCGGAGTTGAGGAAAAAGATTCACAGGCTTTAAAATTCAGCACAACACTATTTTGAACATAGAAGGAAAGCCTGCAATTTCGGGCCACTAAATCGAACTATTTTTATTGAGGTATGGATTGGAAAACAGGACTGGCTCCGGTGCTGGCTCTTGACCTGGTGCCAGGTCTTGGGAGTGTAATGATACGACAACTTGTGGCTTATACCGGATCTCCTGAAGAAGCCCTTCAGGCCCCGGTAAGAATTTTGGCCAGGATCCCGGGCATTGGGGAAGTTCTTGCCAAAAAAATCAAAGAAAGCCGGACGCGGGTCATGGATCAGGCCTGGCTGGAACTCGAAAAGGTTATTGCCGAAGGAGCAAAAGGCCTCTCCTACCTGGATCCGGGTTTTCCCTCGCGGCTTAAATCAATTCCAGACGCTCCTTCTTATATATTTTTCAAAGGCGAACCCAACTGGAATGCCCCCCGGATTCTTGCCATTGTGGGTACCCGGAATTGCACCAATTATGGAAAAGAAGCCATCGAATCTTTTCTGGAAGTCCTGTTGCCATACCGGCCGGTAATTGTAAGCGGATTGGCCTATGGGATTGATATTTCGGCTCACAAAACGGCTTTGGAACTGGGTCTGGAAACCTGGGGTGTAATGGCAACAGGCATTGATATTTTTTATCCCTCCCTACACCGGAAAACAGCCTTGGCCATGTTGGAGAAAGGTTGTGTCCTGACAGAAAATCCGCTCGGTACAGGTCCGGATGCACCCCGTTTTCCTGCCAGAAACCGGATCATTGCCGGGCTTTCTGATGCAGTCTGGGTGGTCGAAGCCATGGAAAAAGGGGGTGCGCTGATTACAGCAAGGCTGGCCAACGACTATTTCAGGGATGTTTTTGCACTTCCCGGCCCCTGGAACCAAAGGAGTTCGATGGGCTGCAACCAACTGATCCGAAACAATGAAGCAGCCCTGGTTTCAGGTGGGAAGGATATTTTAGATGCGCTGAACTGGAATCTGAGTGAACCAGCTATTCCATCCTCGGGCTCAGAATCCACAACCATAAATCCTGAAGAAAAAGTAATTATGGATCTTTTTGGGGTACAAGGTGATCAGCATCTGGATGAAATTGCATGGAAAACTCAGATCCCTGTCAACCAACTGGCCTCTATTTTATTAAACATGGAGTTTCAGGGATTGGTAAAATGCCTGCCGGGAAAGCGTTTTGGGCCAAGAAAGGATTCAACCTGGAAAGAAAACCGATAGCTTTGCATTTCGAAACCGGAGCTTCGTGGCGGAAAATTTTTACCAGATTCTTGGCGTCAGCCCAAAGGCAAGTCCCGAAGAAATAAAGTCGGCTTACAAAAAGTTGGCTTTAAAGCATCATCCGGATGTAAACCAGGGCTCAAAAGTCCACGAAGAGAAATTCAAGCAGGTTCTGGAAGCTTACCAGACGCTTTCAGATGCCCGAAAAAAAGACCGCTACGATTTAGGTCTTTTTTATACTGCCTACACCGGAAACGCATACAGGAACCCGGTAGCAGAACCCGACCCGGCTTATCGTGGACGTCCCAAAAACCGGAGGGAAAGGGAAAGGGAAGAATATTTTCGACGCCGGCCTGACAGGGAAGCCTACCGGGAATACAAAGGCCCCCCTTTCAGGGAGAGGGTTACGCCGCATTCTGTAGCCCTTACCCTGTTGGTTTTGGGCACTGTGGTCATGCTGGCACTTTGGTTTGGAGATATGATGAATCATTGGACCGCGAAGGATCATCTTGCCCGGGGGGATTTTCAGACCGCATTAGGCTTTGATCCGGAGTATGGAGAAGCTTACTATGCCCGGTTCCAGTATTTGAAAAAATATTCAACCGACAAAAACCGCATGATGCAGGACTTAAATCTTGCCATCAAATATGCGGACTATGCCCCTTCTCATTGGTATATGGATCGGTCAGCGCTTCACCTGGGGATGAACAAACCTACACTGGCCATTGAAGATTTGAAAATCGCCCGGATCCTTGACCCTGGAAATGATACGGTTTGTTATTACCTGGGAGAAATAAATTCCCTGGCCAATATTTCGAAAGCACTGGCCTACTACGACACCACGCTCCAACTAAAACCCCGTCACTATGGAGCAAGATTTGGAAAAGCCCTGATGCTGTTTCGGCTGCATCAACTAAGCCGTGCTTTGCCTGAATTCAACATTTGCCTGAAACAGAATCCCAACGACCGACGGTGCTTTTTTTACCGGGGTGCCATTTTTCTGACTCAAAACAATAAAGAGGAAGCCTGCAAGGATCTTGATCAAGCCTTGATTATGGGCTTTGAGGAAGCAAAAGAGCTTATGGACCAATACTGTCAGCAAGACCTTAACGGAGTGGAAGTCCCTTCAGCATCTCCAAAGCCTGTACCGCGACCTGGTTTGGTGAAATAACCTTGAGGCAATCGTTGGACCGACAGTTTGCGTATTCTTTTCCGTCATAACAAGGTCTGCAGGCCAGGTCTTTGCCTCCCCAGATAAACCGGGAGGCAGGGTGGAGACTAATTTTCTCCTCAGGCATTGTGGGACCAAACAAGGCCAGAACAGGGCAGGGTGCCAGATCTGCCAGATGCAGTGGTCCGCTGTCATGGGTAATGAGCAAATCACATTCACCCAAAAACCGGATAAAATCGGTTAAATGGAGTTTTCCTGTCCAGTCCTGAACGGCAAGCTTTTCAAAATGAGGCAAAATCCACCGGTCACCAGCTGAACCGGTTAAAACAACCTCGAATCCTTTTTCAAGCAGAATTTCTGCCAGTTTCCGGTAATGCTCCACCGGCCAGCGGCGAAGGTCATCATCCCGAAGAATATTTTTAGCCCCGCCACAGGAAAGGGCTATGATGCGCTTATCCGGATTCCGTTTCAGGAATGGTGCGCCTTCAGGATGCCTGTAAGCCGGATAGGAAGGCTTAAGAGAAACCGGCCCTTTCTCCTCCGAAAAAGCCTGAATATACTCCAGAGAATGGTGTCGACCGGGAACCGGCAATTGAGAACCATCTCCCAAAGAACCAAAGCCTTTGATTTCAGTATATCTGGCAGGAAAAAACAAAATTTTGTACAAGGACGAGTGGTAGTAATAGAGCACAAGGTCAAATCGCCTTCCCGCCAACTGCTTCCATACCGACCAAACAGATTTGATTTTCCCCAGTACACCATTAGAAAATAAAGCCTTTTCATCCACCGATATCAGCTTGTCGATGGCTGAGACATTTTTCAGGAGTGGTTCTACCTGTTTCCCGCAAAGCCATGTTACGCAGGCACCTGGATACCGCTTTTTGATTTCCGGGAGCAAGGGCAAAGCCATTACCACATCTCCCAACGCTCCGATTTTAACAATAAGGATATTCACTAAAAGATAGAGAGTTGACGTGGCTCATCGTAAGGTGTAAATTCCAATAAAGCAGGGTTGTTCTCGTATGACTTATTGATCTGGGGCGAAATGGGAAAGAAATGAAAATGCGGTTCGGGTTGCTTCATAAACCGATCCAATAAATCAGCCACAGGTTTTCCTGAGCCAATCCATTCTGCTTCCGAGGATGGCGGAATAACCAATGGCATCCGGTCGTGCAAGGCAGAAGTGATTGGCCCTGAAGGCTGGGTCAGCATGGTAAAATGACGGGTTATTTCTCCTGTACGAACATCTTCAGAATCCTCATACAAACCGGCCATGGCAAACAATTCATCTCCATCCAATTTGTGTAAAAAGGGGATTTTCTTACTGCCTACTGCCTTCCATTCGATGTATCCTGAAGCCAGAATCAGACATCTTCGGTTTTCCAGAAGGGCCCGAAAAGGCCATTTTGAAGCAACCGTTTCGGCTCTGGCGTTGATGAGCATTCTTGCAACGTCGCCCAATCCCCAGCGTCCAAGGACAATGCTGTCGGGAGCATCAAGGGAAATTAAGGCAGCTTTTCCGGAAGGCGCAATGTTGAACAGAGGAAGTGCATTTGCTACACGCAATCTGGCTTTAAACCGGGCTTCGACTATAGATGCATTCCGATCAAGAGAAAACCTTCCACACATAAATCCTTAGGGTCTGTGTATTAAAATCCAACCGGTAAATTTCATTTGCTCATCCTGCCGTCTTAACCGGATGGCTTTCACTTCGGCAATGTAAAAATAAATGCCGGGCACAACCTTTTGGGTATTTCCCTCAGCTTGTCCATCCCAGTTAATTTCAGGTGGTACATCGTCTTCGAAAACCTTTTTTCCCCAACGATTGAAAACCGTAAACCGGATTTGCCGGATAAAAGCCCTGGAAAAACAAGAAGGCCTGAAAACCTGATTCGGGCTGGTACCCTCTGGCAAAATGGTATTCGGAAGCCTGAATTCAATGCAATTATCGACACAGGTCCGGTTCAGGACATCGCTTTCATTCCCAGACCGGTCCACGGCATTCACTTCGTAGCAACCTGCCAGACTTGACAAGGAAGAGTGGACGAAAAAAGTATCGGTGGTGGTAGCAATTAACTGGGAAGCATCTTCTTCATAAGGCGTATAGTAGACCCGGTATCGGTTTACATCCAGGCCACAGGTATCTCTGCGGACAGATTTCCAGGTGAGTATCCGTGTAAATTCTGTCTGGGTTCCCTGAAGGGCACAGTCATCGCAGGAAAAACCAATCGGATCCTGAATAACAAGGTCGGGAGGGGCACATGGCTTGAGGGTATCTGTGGGAGAAGCACAAATTTCCTGAGAAGTATTGAAGAGTGGAGACCTGATCAGTGGATTGGCATAAGATCCCTGTGTTTCAACTTTATAGCAGTACTCAACAGTATCCGAAAGAGGCTGGTTATTGTAATTGCCTTCGTCGGTCCAGGAAACAAAGGGGCCGGGGGCCAGGGTAGAATCAATCAGGACAAATACATCATCTATTTTCCTGAAAATGTAGTGAAACCTTCCGGCATTGCTCCAGGGCGTATTGGCCAGCCATTGGAGGGTAATTCTCCGGATTCCGGGATTCAGGTCGAGCCTGACAGCAGATGCCTTTTCTGTACTGTCAACCAGATTTTTCCCGGCTCCGAATTTAAAATGAAGTTGATAGTCGTGGTTTACATTCCTGGTATCAAGGCCAGAATCTACAAAAACCGTATCGGTGGTATCTGTAGTGGACCGAACCAAAACCGGAGGTACCCCTGTCCTGAATCTGTAAATTTCCGTGGTAAATGGGGGCTTAAAAACCGTGGTGTCGATAAAAAACGGACGTGTCCAGCGGACCAGAATTTTCCCTGAAGCGGCCGAAGTTTCTTCGACATCCACATTCACCAGAACAGGAATCTGAAGTTCCAGTGCTTTGCAGAGTTCATTGGAAACCAAACTCTCTCCCCCTGCCGGATCCGGATAAACAGCCACAAGCCGGTAGCAGTAGGCCGGGCCTTTTTTCAAGCCTTGTCCCTTGTTGTCATCGAGGTAGGTAATGTTGCTAGCGGGAACTTCATCAATCAAAACAAATCCAGCACCTGATGGCATACCTGGCTTGCAGGTATCCAGGGCAATGTTTGATGAGTCAATCTTCCTGTAAATCTGCATTTTGATGGCATTTGAACATGGGTATGGCCGCCAATTGAGGCGCAATCTGCCGTTCCCATCAGGAACAAGTGATTCGAGAACAGGGGATGGCCCGACCACTTTAATTCTCCAGGAACGAAGGTCCACCAATGGATCTCCACCAGATGTCAAAGGCACATCTTCTGCCTGAAAATAAGCAAAATATGGCTGCTTCCGGACGTGTATGCACCTTGTCTGCCAACGAAAATCGCCGAAAAAAGGTTGGGTTGCTGGTTGGGTATACAAAAACTGAGCCTGCAGGGAATCGGGCTTAAGGGTATCCAACTCCCCGAACATGCTCATTTTCACCCTATCGTTGATATCAGGATCGGTAGCAAAAATTCTTGCCTGCAAAAACGACCCTGCAACTACGCATGTATCCTTTGGGGGACGAACCAGGGGCCGTTTGTTTCGGGCATCTTTTACGATGATTTGCATATCAAGCAATACAAAACCGATACTGTCCCTTCTGGCCCGGTTGGCCCTGATTTTCCTCCATTGGATAATCTTAATAGCCGTATTAAACTCGCCAACCAACCTTGGAACATCCCAAACCAAATCACCTGTTAGCGGGTCGAGCGTAAGTTTTGCGGGACCAAGGCCGGAAGAATCCAATCCCCCGGATCGAATGGCAGGGTCCCGGTAGTTTGTGACAATGGCCGAACGCTCCTGGGCCAATAAATATTGACGTGAAGGAACAAGCTGATAACTTAAACTGTCCCCATCGGGATCATAAGCCCCAGGATTGTACCTGTACACAGAACCAACTGCAGCAAAGTCGACTGCCGCTTTGGTGATTACAGGACTTTGGTCGAGTGCCAGAAAAGGATCAATAATGACTTTTGTTTCCACATAAAAAGTAGTGTTCACAGAAAGGTCCATATTCAGAACATTGGCATTCCGGAAAAACTGGTAATGAAATGCGGTGTAGATGCCGGGTGATTTATATGTGTATTCAAATCTGTACTGGCAGATTTCGGTCGCCTTTCCTGGTATGGATGGCTTGGGCAAAATGACTGGAGACGTCAGGACATCAGACAAGCTGGCATCCGGATACAGGTTGTTGGTTTCGTCTGAAATAGGAGAATTTGAATCTCTGTAAATAGTCAGCAGAAACTCATATTTGAAACCAGCAATCCGCTTGGCGGTTATATATCCACCCCGGATGTGTGTTGCCTGGCAAAAGGTTGTCAGAAAAAAGATCAGGGAAAAAGTGGCCAGGTATTTCTTCATTTGCCGGCGTTCCGGTTTCAGTGGTATGAATTCTAACAATAAACAGGGCGGAAAGATACAACAATTCCCTGCCTGCCAGGTTTATGGATTGTACCTGAGGCAAAGAAAGCATACGGAATTAAGAATGAGTTTAAATAAAGAATCCTTGGATTTTGAATTTAGGCTTCTTTCGATTTGCAGACTAATATTGCGCCCGATTTGTACAACAAGCATTTTTCAGAAAACGAGTAAACAATGAGCTGGATTTCAGTCACTTTAACAAGTTCTATCGGTCGAAAAGTCAGCATGTCGCTGACAGGTCTCTTTCTGATTTCATTTTTACTGGTCCATCTTTCAGGAAACTTCCTTCTTTTCAAGGGAGATGAAGGCGCTGCTTTCAACCTTTATTCCCATTTTATGTCCACCAACCCTCTGATCAGGGTTCTGGAAATCGGGTTGGTTCTGGGCTTTGTCATTCATATTTACAGTGCCCTTGTATTGACACGCAAAAACCAGGCAGCAAGACCCCAGGGCTATGCATACACAGCAAGCAACCCAAAAGTAAGCTGGTTTTCAAGAAACATGGGTTTGTCTGGTTCCATCGTTCTTGTTTTTCTTATTGTGCATCTGCTCAATTTTTACTTCCCCTTCCATTATGGTTTCGACAAGATGGTGGACATTGAAGGGAAGCCATATAAAAATATGTACCTGCTGGTGTCTACCGTTTTTCACGATGAGTGGTGGTATTCCATCTTATACATCCTTGCCATGATACTATTGTCGTTTCACCTGCAACATGGCTTCAGTTCAGCTTTCCAGACCCTGGGTCTGGAACATAAAAAATACACTCCTGTTATCAAAGGCCTCGGGGCATTGATTTCCATTCTCATTCCACTCGGCTTCGCTTCGATGCCGATTTATTTTATGATTTTAGGTTAAAGAACAAAAAACGCTGCTTGACATGACATTGGATTCGAAAATTCCGGCCGGCCCACTGGCCGAAAAGTGGGACAGTCACAAGTTCAACCTGAAGCTGGTAAACCCGGCCAACAAACGGAAATACGATATTATCGTCGTCGGTTCAGGCCTGGCCGGAGCTTCTGCCGCGGCATCCCTGGCCGAATTGGGATACAATGTAAAAGTTTTTACATTCCATGACTCGCCCCGGAGAGCACACTCCATTGCAGCTCAGGGAGGTATCAATGCAGCCAAGAATTACCAGAATGATGGGGATTCTATCCACAGATTGTTTTACGATACCATCAAAGGAGGTGATTACCGTGCCCGTGAAGGCAATGTGTACCGCCTTGCCCAGGTAAGCGTTGACATCATTGATCAATGCGTGGCTCAGGGCGTTCCATTTGCCCGGGAATATGGCGGATTGCTCGCAAACCGGAGTTTTGGGGGA
>JBIPNA010000118.1:0-9619 GCA_044375665.1 Catalimonadaceae bacterium | reverse complement strand
AATACTTTAGGGCTGCCTCGTTTGAACCTGGAGATCGCTTGTCTGTTCCAGCCAGAATGTAGAGGGAAATCCCCAATGTCTCAAGACCTACAAACAGGGTAATCATATGGGTGAAGGAAGTGAGCATCACCGCTCCAACCAGACTAAAAACAAGCACCGCAAGAAACTCAGGGGCCTGAATGGTATCCTGCTTAAGATAACTCCGTCCCATCAGAACCACTGCAAATGCGAAGCCCAGAATCAGAATACCAAAATGAAGTGAGGTAGCGTCAAAATTTAGTTGTGTCGGCAATCCTTCAGGAAGCAAAAGATTTTGATTTCCAAAAATCAGGACAGGGATTGCGCCCAAAACACCCAAAGCTGCAAGGTTTTTTGTAGATCCATCACTTCTGGAGAATCCCAGAAAGAGCAGCACCAGGCCAAGAATCGATAAATAGGTAAGCGTCAGCATGCAGCGAATCAGTAAGCGAGCAAAAGGTTACGGAGAGCGTCGTCAGAAAGTTCTGAAATTACAGAGGGGAACAGCCCCAGGAGCAAAACAAGGGAGACCAAAAGGCCCAAACCAACAACCCGGATAGGGCTCAATTCTTTAAATCCTTCCAGATATGCCGTGGTTTCGGTTCCCAGCATGGCCTTTCGAAACATGCGCAGCATGTAAACGGAACTAAAGATAACGGTAAGTCCACAGAGCACTCCCAGAATTGTATTGTATTGAAAGAGGCCCATCAGCAATTTAAATTCTCCCGGGAAACCATTGGTCAAAGGCACAGAAATGCTTCCCAGCAAAAACAAAAAGAACAGGACTGTCAATCCGAAGGAAGCACGGGTAAGCCCACCCATCTGATCCAGGTCCCGGGTTCCTGTCTGGCGTGTAATAAGTTCGGAGATGAAAAAGAGCCCGGCAATATTGACTCCGTGGGCAAACATTTGAAGTACAACGCCTTCCATCGATACTTCCGTGTAAGACAAAAGGCCTGCCCCAATCAGTCCTACGTGGGACAGAGAGCTGAAAGCCAATACCTTGCGGATATCAAACTGCACCATGGCAATAAGAGCGCCATACACTACCCCAAATGCGGCAAGTGCGATGCAAATGTATCCATACTCAATCACTCCCTGGGGAAACAAAGGGAGCACAAAAACCATCATTCCATAAATACCCATTTTCAGCAGAATACCAGACATCAGCATGGTGCTTTCCACAGGTGATTCTGCATAAACATCAGCCTGCCAGGAATGAAAGGGGAAAAGGGGCATTTTAATGGCAAAGGCCAGAAAAAAAGCAAGAAAGAGATAACCTTGCACCTCTCCGGAAAAACTGGTGGAAGAAAAGCTGCTGTAAAGGAAATTGGCAGCTCCGGTGCTGTTGTACATGTATAAAATTGCCAGCAGCATAAAAAGGCTGCCGAAAAGGGTGTACAGGAAAAACTTCAGGGTAGCACGCTCTGCAGCCGGACTTCCGTATCTGGACGAAATAAAATATATGGGCAGAATAGAGGCTTCGAAACAGAAGTAAAAAAGCATCAGGTCCTGGGCCATAAATACGCCAAACAAGAAAAACTGGAGGAGAAATATCAAAGCCATAACATCACCTCTGATGGCATCCGGCTCCTGACTGCTGTGGTAAAGCTGGGCAGCAAACACGACAATGGAACTTAAGACAAGAAACCAAAAATTCAATGGATTAATGGCGAGGGCCAATTGGATCCCAAAGGTCTGAATCCAGGGATAGGTGACTGCCGCTCCCTCAAAACCAGTTTTCCAGGCAACGAAAAGCAATGAAACAGTCCAGATGAGTCCGAGGAATGTTAATGCTTTTTGTAATGTCCCATTTTTACCAAGAACCCAGGAAACTGCTGCCAAACCGGCCGGTACAAAAAACAGGTATAAAGGATTCATTTAAACAAGCTTAAGAACAAAGACCACGGTAAAAATCAAAACAGATAAAACCATCAGGAAAGCATATCCGGACACCAATCCTCTTTGGGTGTACCTCAGTTTGGAACCGGAAAATCTGGCAAGAATCGCCACTCCCTCCACAAAAAGATTCACCATCAGTAAATCAATCAGGATTGAAAAAACATGACCGATGATGTTCAGAGGTTTTACGACCAAAACACCATAAATCTCATCCAGAAAAAATTTCCCCTGCGCCAACCAGACAAGTCCGGGCTTGGCTGGCTCTGCAGCAGGAACCTGATTCCTGGAAAGGTACATGACAAAAGCCACCCCGATGCCAACCAAAGAAATGGCCACAGACAAACCCATCACCAGCCATTCGTCGCTGTGGCTGATGGGATGGGCCAGTTCAGGATGGGCGGCCAGGATATTTTTGGTAGGCAAAAGAACAGGTTGAAGGAAATCGGCCAGAAAATGGGGCATGTGGAAGACTTCCGGCAATCCGATTAACCCTCCTCCAAAACTTAGGAGAGCAAGAATCCCCAAAGGAATCGCCATGGAAGCAGGCGCATCATGAATTTTCTCTTTGGCAAGTTTTCCCCGGTATTCGTTAAAGAACACCAGAAAAAACAACCGAAACATATAAAAGGCAGTGATTCCTGCTGTAAGAGCCAAAAGGCCGTAAGCAAGCTTGTTGCTGGCAAAAGCATGTGCCAGAATCTCGTCTTTGGAGAAAAACCCCGAAAAAGGAGGAATTCCGGCAATAGCCAGATTGGCAACGAGAAAGGTAATGAAGGTAAACGGAAGCAACTTCCGCAATCCGCCCATGTTCCGGATGTCTTGCTCTTCATGCAATCCATGAATGACGGAACCTGCACCCAGGAACAAAAGTGCTTTGAAAAAAGCGTGTGTGATCACGTGAAACAAGGCAGCTGTATAAGCTCCGGTCCCCAGTGCCACAAACATAAAACCAAGTTGACTGACAGTAGAATAAGCAAGAACCTTCTTGATATCATTTTGGGCCATGCCAATAAAAGCACCCAACATGGCCGTGGCCAGACCAATCCAGAGTATGAATTCCTGAACCAGCGGTATCATGGAGTACAGGGCGTTCAATCTGATAATGAGGTAAATGCCCGAGGTAACCATGGTGGCCGCATGGATCAATGCAGAAACCGGAGTTGGGCCTGCCATCGCATCAGGTAGCCAGGTGAACAATGGCAACTGAGCACTTTTACCCATCGCACCAATAAAAAAGCAAATTCCGGCTGCAACCAGGTAGGGGTCATTTATCTCACCCAGATTGCCCAGAGCCGAAACAAGGCCAGCATAATCGATGGTCTGAAAACGGAATAAAATCAGGAAAATCCCCACCAGAAAACCAAGATCACCGATCCGGTTCATGACAAATGCTTTTTGCGCCGCAGCATTATAGGCATCATTTTTATTCCAGAATCCAATCAAAAGGAAGGAACAAAGACCTACACCTTCCCAGCCAATAAAGGTCATGAGGAGATTGCTGCCCAATACCAGAATAAGCATCGAGAATAAAAAGAGATTCAGAAAGGCAAAAAAACTTTCCAAAGCCCTCGTCCTCATGCATGTATCCCAGAGAAAACACGTGAATAAGAAAGCCAACGCCTGTCACCACCATCAGCATGCAAAAGGTCAGGGGATCGGCAGAAAGCGAAAAAGACACGGTCCAGTTGGCGCCTGACATCCAGGTCCACAGCTCCTGAACCATCGGTTTTTGGCCGGAGCCCAGAAAATCAAAAAGCACTACAACGCTTAAAACAAAAGCAGCAAGGGAAGCAATTACCCCAATGCCACCGGCCAGCCCTTTTGGGATCCTTTTGAAACCAAGTCCGTTGATAAGGAAACCTACAAAAGGAAGTGCCGGGATCAATACCAGTAATTTATCCATAAGATCAGCCTTTCAGGTTGTTTAGAAGTGCAACATCTGTGGTCCTGATTCTTCGGTAAATCATGACAATGATGGCCAGTCCTACCGCAACTTCAGCGGCGGCGATGGCCATGATAAAGAATACAAATACCTGACCGGAGGGGTCTGACTTGTAACTGGAAAACGTTACAAACAGAAGATTGACTGCATTAAGCATCAACTCGACCGACATAAAAATAATGATGGCATTCCTGCGGGTCAGAACCCCGAGAATACCGATGGAAAACAATATCACAGCCAGCAGCACAAACTGGTTGACCGGGACTTTTTCAATGATTTCTGGAATCGGATTCATATCAAAAGTTTTTCTCTCCTTTTTCTCTTCGCCCCAACATAACCGCACCTACCATGGCGCTCAGGAACAATACAGATACCAATTCGAAAGGCACGATATACGTACTGAACAAGGTGCCTCCAAGTTTCTCTACCATCCCTATCTGAGAATCGTAGCTGGAAGCGTCTGCGACAGGGATTGACTGATCTGAAATATTCAGAATCAATAAGCCTGCGAGTGTAAATACCACAAGACCAGAACCGATGTGATACCAGATCCGGGAACCGGAAAAGGAATCATCCTTCAGATTTAAAAACATGATGGTAAACAAAAACAAAACCATGATGGCTCCGGCGTATACAATCAGATTGACAATGGAGATAAACTGCGCATTCAACAAAATGTAGTGTCCAGACAAGGTGAAAAATGTCAGGATCAGATACAGTACCGAGTGGATGGGATTCTTTGAAATCACAACCATCAGTGCACTCAGGATTGCCAGGAAAGAGAGAAAATAAAACAGGTTTTGTACCATTCCGATCAATAGTTTCCGTTTTTCCAGACTTTATCTACATACCGGTCGGAGGTGGTTAGTCCAGACTTTACCCCTTTCGCAGTTTTGATGGTTTCCATCGATTGAACCAATCGGTCTTTGCCGTAAATCACGTCTGTACGGGAATAGAATGATGGTGCAAGTTTATCGCTTTGCAGATAAATGGCCTGCTTTGGACAAGCCTCTTCACAAAGGCCACAAAAGATGCAGCGCAGCATATTGATTTCATAAACAGCTGCATACTTTTCCTCTCTGTATAAATGTTCTTCGCCCGGCTTCCGCTCCTGAGCCACCATTGAAATGGCTTCAGCAGGACAAGCCACAGCACAAAGTCCGCAGGCCGTGCAACGCTCCCTACCCTGCTCATCCCGTTTCAGCACATGGAGTCCGCGATAAACAGAACTCATGGGCCGCTGCTCTTCGGGATACTGAATGGTCACTTTCTTTTTAAAAAAGTGCCTTATGGTAATGCCCAATCCACCTACAACAGCAGGCAGGTACAGGCGTTCGGACAAACTTAGTTTCTTATTCGAAACCATTTTTGACCGGTTGGTTAATGAAGGCATTGTCATGGTTTACAGAGAAGCAAAAAGGGTTTCAATTTGAGACCAGAACAAAATGACGGCTCCGGTCACCACAATATTGGCGATGGAGAGCGGGATGAGAGATTTCCATCCCAGGTTCATCAATTGGTCGTAGCGGAACCTGGCAATGGTCCAGCGAACCCACATAAAGAAAAAGATGAAAAACAGAATTTTTGCAAAGAAAACTCCTACGCCCATCAGAACCAGCAGGTTCTGACCCAGTGCACCGGATGGCAGCAGGGAAGCTACCAGTTGTTCGCCCGGGAAATGATAGCCACCAAAATAAAGGGCAGAAATCACGGCGCTTGAAACAAACATGTTGATGTACTCGGCAAACAAGTAAAAGCCAAGTTTCATGGAGGAATATTCTGTATGGTAGCCTCCAATCAACTCCGTTTCGCATTCAGGAAGGTCAAAGGGTGTCCGGTTGCATTCTGCAAAGGCACAAACGATGAAAATTATAAACCCGATTGGCTGGCGAAATACATTCCACTTGTAAAAAGCATCCTGAGAATCCACTATTTCCCGCACACTCAGGGAGCCGGTAATCATAATAACAGCGATGATGCTCAGGCTCATGGCAAGTTCATAACTGATATTTTGGGATGCAGCCCGGATGGCACCCAGAAGTGAAAACTTGTTGTTCGAAGCCCATCCGCCAATCATCACGCCATAAACACCAAGGGAAACAAGTCCGAAAACGTACAAAATCCCTATGTTGACATCAATACCCTGTACGGAAACGGGGCCCTGAATCCCCAGAAAAGACAAGTCTAAATCGCCCCCAAACGGAACTACACAAGATGTAAGGCAGGCAGTGAGCATGGCCAGAGAGGGTCCGGCGATGAAAAGCCATTTGGATGCATTGGCTGGAATAAAGTCTTCCTTGAAAAACATCTTACCTGCATCGGCAATAGGCTGGAGCAATCCCCAGGGACCAGCCCGGTTCGGGCCAAGACGATCCTGGATAAAACCTGCCACCTTGCGTTCTGCATAGGTAGAATAGGTGGCAATCAGCAGTGTGATACCGAAAATGAGGAGAATGATGATGGCCTTGGCCAGGAAATAATAAAGTTCCATGAGATCAGTTGGTCAATTGTCCGCGGCTGGGCTCGGGTTGGTTGGGCAAATCATTAATTTGTTTGTAGCCTTCTGTTACGCGAAAGGCAAAGTCAGGAACTGTCTTATCTGCCAGATAATGATTGGCTGAGATTACAGATTTTCTGTCAATTACCCTGGGCCCTTCGATGACCCAGTCGGAAGTTTTCTTGGTTTCAAACCTGCAGGTGTTGCAGATAAAGTCTTCCACTTCGCCAAAAACATCCTTTCGCCCGGTAACCCGAAGAACATCCTGGCCTTGATACCAAAGGGTCACTTTCCCATGACAGGTTGGGCAATCGCGGTGGGCGTCTACCGGCTTTGTAAACCAAACCCTGCTTTTAAAACGGAAAGTTTTGTCGGTCAAAGCACCGACGGGACAAACATCGACCACGTTTCCGGAGAAATTGTTGTCAATGGCTTTTTCAATATAGGTGGAGATTTCAGCCACATCTCCACGGTTCAAGACCCCATGATAGCGTTCAGGAGTCAATTGATCTGCAACTTTCACACAACGGTAGCACAAAATGCACCTGGTCATATGCAGTTGAATGTAAGGACCAAGATCAATCTTTTTAAATGTTCTTCTTTCAAACTCGTACCTGGTTCCTTCGGCCCCATGTTCGAAACTCAGATCCTGAAGATGGCACTCCCCTGCCTGATCACAAATCGGACAATCGAGGGGGTGGTTTGCCAATAAAAATTCGACGACACCTTTTCTGGCTTCAAGCACCTCAGGAGAAGTTCTGTTCACCACTTCCATCCCATCCATCACCATGGTCCGGCAGGAAGCCACAGGCTTGGGCATGGGCCTTGGGTCTTTTTCCGAACCTTTGGTAACCTTTACAATACATGTCCGGCAATATCCGCCACTCGTCTCCAGCTTGCTGTAATAGCACATCGTTGGAGGAGCCATTTCCGGACCCAGCATCCGGGCAGCCTGAAGAATGGTCGTTCCTTCCGGAACTTCTATACTTTGGCCGTCAATGGTAACTTTTGGCATAAGGAGGAAATGATATGATTTTACGATTCGTGGATTTGTATGATAATTCAGTTGAGGGTGAAGCAGAAGTCAGATAATTCATTGGTTCTGTGAGAAACGCTTCCAAACCATTTTTTTACCCGATCTGCTCTCATTCATTATTTCAGTTTTTGAACACAACTACGCATGTACTGCGTCACCATGGGCGACAGATTCAAATTCATCCCTGAAATGGCGAATGGCCGAAGCCACCGGCCAGGCCGCAGCATCTCCAAGAGGACAAATGGTGTTGCCTTCAATTTTACGCTGAATGTCCCAGAGCAGGTCAATATCTTTTGGACTGGCATGTCCGTCAACAAATTTGTGGAGGATCTTCTCCATCCAGCCAGTGCCTTCCCGGCAGGGAGAACATTGGCCGCAGCTTTCATGGTGGTAAAAGCGGGCAAAGGTGAAGAGATTTTCCACAATTGACGTTGTTTCATCCATCACAATAAATCCTCCTGAACCCAACATCGATCCGGAAACAAAACCACCTTCGGCCAAAGACTCATAACTCATGAGCCTCGGTTCCCCGGCAGCCGTTTTCAGTATCAGGTCTGCAGGTAAAATGGGAACAGAAGAACCACCTGCTACAACTGCTTTTAGTTTGCGGCCCTTCCAAACCCCGCCACAGTATTCATCCGAATTGAGAAATTCTTCCACAGGCAACCCCAGGTCGATTTCGTAAACACCCGGCTTATTGATGTGACCGGAGGCAGAAATCAATTTGGTCCCTGTACTCCTTCCAATCCCAATAGCAGCATAAGCATCTCCACCATCATTGACGATGGGAACAACAGCAGCTATGGTTTCGACATTGTTAACAACGGTAGGACAACCCCAAAGGCCTTTGATGGCCGGAAATGGTGGCTTGATGCGTGGATTTCCCCTTTTTCCTTCAAGGGATTCAAGCAGAGCTGTTTCTTCTCCGCAAATGTAGGCCCCGCCTCCCGGCTGAACGTACAAATCCAGATCATAACCTGTTCCAAGAATATTTTTTCCCAGCCAGCCCGCAGCATAAGCTTCTTTTATGGCTTTCTCCAGAATGGCAATGATGTAATAGTATTCACCCCGTACATAGATGTAGGAGGTATTTGCGCCCAGTGCAAAACTGGAAGTAATCATTCCTTCAATCAGATAGTGTGGTATCCGGGACATCAGATAGCGGTCCTTGAAAGTACCGGGTTCCGATTCATCTGCATTGCACACCAGATAGCGGGGGACACCGGGAGGTTTTGCCAGAAAACTCCACTTCATCCCCGTTGGGAAACCAGCACCTCCCCTGCCCCGCAAACCCGATTTCTTCACCTCCTCCACTACCGCATCAGGTGTCATTGTCTTTAGGGCCTTTTCCACCGAGGCATACCCGCCTTGTTTCCGGTATACTTCATAGGACTGAATTCCTGGTACGTGGTCGTTGGCCAATAAAAGTTTTCTTCCCATTTCTTCTGACCTTCGGTTTTTAAAAAACTGAACTTAATTCGTTTGAATAATTGAATGTAGAGGACAGCATTCGTTAGTAATGTTCAACAATAACATCATCAAAATACGTCTTCTGCTTCCCCTCAGACCGCAATCGCTGCAGAATTTCATCTACTTTTCCTGTGTCCAGGTTCTCATGAAACTGTGCCCCACATTGCATCATCGGCGCTGTACCGCAGGAACCAAGACACTCAACAGTTTTCAGGGAAAACATGCCATCGGCAGTGGTTTCTCCAACTTTGATCCCCAGCGTTTTTTCCAGATGGGCCACTATTTCATTCGAACCCCGCAACCAGCATGAACTGGTCTGGCAAACTTCCAGAAGGCATTTGCCAACTGGCTTCAGGTTGTACATGGAATAAAAAGAAGCTACCTCATATACCTCAATCGGAAGTATTTCAAGGACTTCGGCCACCATATCCATCACCGGTACATCCAGCCAACCATTAAATTCGGCCTGAGCCAGATGCAAAACCGGCAGCAAAGCCGATTTGTGTTTTCCTTCCGGGTACCTGGATTTGATTTCCTGAACAAGCTTCAATGTTTCAGGCTTAAAAGCTATTTTGTTGTCCATATCAGGCATCCAATTCTCCTGCGATTACATTTAAACTACTCAAAACCAGGATGGCATCGCTCAGCATCATGCCCTTTGCCATTTCTGTATAAGCCTGGTAATAGATAAAACAAGGGCGGCGAAAATGCAACCTTGCAGGTGCACGGCCTCCATCTGAAATCAGGTAATATC
>JBIPNA010000483.1:0-2502 GCA_044375665.1 Catalimonadaceae bacterium | reverse complement strand
ATCCAGGCCGGGCACATCGGACAAAAGCACCGACTGGCCTTCCATCCCGGAAAGCGAATGCCGGAACCAGGAAGGGAAAAAACCGGGAAAAAACCGGGCGCCCACAAAATGTTGCCGGCCTGAAAAAGGAATCCACAGCGATTGCCTTCCGGTTACTGAAACCCAGCCCGGCTCACCTGGAAGCAAGGAAAAAACCAGATCGGTACACCCATCTGGCAAAACCGGGTAGGCTTGCTCCGCCCCGGGTGGCCAGTCCAGTTCCCAAAAACAGTACACGGCCACCGCAAGATCGGCCGGAACAAGATGCTCCCTGTAAAATGCCGTTCCCGGCAAAGGAAGCGTTTGCAATGGCTGAAACCGAAACCGATGGTGCATGGCACAAAAAAAACAATTTCACCGATCTTTTCGAGTATCTGAAAGGCTGGCCATGCAGAATCTGGGGGCCATTTCCGGCTGTCCGCTCATACGCTTCGGCCGGAAAACCGGCCTGCAGGGTATCCGCTCCCATCCGGGGCCCAGGCCGTTTTTTTAAATGTAACAGCGGGACCCCCGGGTGATCATTCATGCCAATGAGGAATCAGCCAATGGCTTGAGCCAGATCCTCTTTCAGATCGTCAATATCCTCCAGGCCGACAGACAGCCTGATCAGGGTATCTTTCAGACCATTTTTTTCTCTTTCTTCTTTCGGGATGCTGGCGTGGGTCATCGATGCCGGGTGGGTACACAATGATTCAACGCCGCCCAGAGACTCGGCCAAAGTAAAAACTTTCAGGTTTTCCATCACCCGGATGGCCTCGGCCAGATCATCGTTTTTCAGGGTAAAAGACAGCATTCCACCAAAATCAGCCATTTGCACCGCGGCAACCGCATGGCCCACATGGTGTTCCAGTCCCGGGTAATACACATGGCCTACTTTGGGATGGTGGTATAGCCATTGGGCAAGTTCGCGGGCATTCCTGCAATGCCTTTCCATGCGCACATGCAGGGTTTTCAATCCCCTGAGCACGAGGAAACAATCCTGTGGTCCGGGGGTGGCACCAGATGCATTCTGCACAAAAGCCAGTTTTTGGTGCAAATCATCATCATTGACAATCAGGGCACCCATCACCACATCCGAGTGGCCTGCCATATATTTGGTCAGGGAATGCATCACAATATGGGCACCGAGCCGAAGCGGGTTTTGCAGAAAAGGGGTAGCAAAAGTATTATCCACTGCAAAAAGGATGTTTTTCGCCCGGGCCACTTTGGCCACCGAAGCAATATCCACAATATGCAGGAGGGGGTTTGTGGGCGACTCCACCCAGATCAACCTGGTTTGATCGGTGATGTGGGGCTCTACATCGGCGCCACTCTGAATCCGGATAAATTTAAACCGGATTCCAAAGCCTTCGTAGATTTTGGTGAAGAGCCGGTAGGTTCCGCCATACAAATCGGAAGATGCAATGACTTCGTCACCAGGCTTGAGGATTTTCATCACAGCATCGGTAGCTGCAAGGCCGGTGGCAAAACAGATCCCATATTTCCCGTCTTCAAGTGCGGCAAGATTGTCCTGCAAAACCGTCCGGGTTGGATTGTGGGTTCTGGAATATTCATAGCCCTTATGCACCCCGGGAGAGGTTTGCGCATAGGTCGAAGTTTGGTAGATGGGGGTCATCACAGCCCCGGTTACCGGATCGGGATGAACGCCGGCGTGGATAAGTTTGGTAGCAAATTTCATTTGGTGCATCGTCAGGAAGAGCGGGACAAAAGTAGAAAAACCCACGTTGGGAGAAAACCGGGAATGCAGTTCTTCCAGCCAATTGAAAATCAAGGTCCCAGACCGTCTTTTTATTGGTTCTGACAGGGAAAATTCCCCATAATACACTACCTTTGCGCCCCAAATTTTCGTTCTTTGAAAGAAAAATCCAGCTCGGGTACCGGCAGAAAACCTTCTTCCGGATCCACATCGAAATCCAGTCCTTCAGGCACAGGCCGCATCAGCAAGTCAAAATCTGCCGATTCCGGCGCTCCTGGCCAGGACGATCCAAAGCCCCGCAAAACCAGCCCGGCGGAAGGCCCCCTCAAAGGCTTTTCGGGCAAACGCGATTCGGAGGCCAGGCCCCGGACCCGTCCTTCAGCCAGTGCCGCATCAGGTTCGGTAAGTCAGGCGTTTCGGTTTGGGCCAAAAGGACCCAGGGCTGAAGAAGGTTCCCGACCAACCGGTGGGCGGACTGGAAGTTTCGGTAAACCCGAAGGCCGGAGACCAAACGGAACCGGACCTTCCCGTGGTTTTTCAGGTTCAAGACCAGCGCCCGGAGCAGGCCGACCACCCCGGGAAGGTGGAAGTTTTTCCGATCGTCGCGGACCCTCTTCAGAAAACGGAGGCGACAAAGAACTTCGTCCCTTTCCCAAAAAAGAAGGATATGGAAACGCTGATAGCCGTTTCTCAGGTCCGGGCCGCCCATCAAGGGAAGGCCGGAGTTTTTCTGACCGTCGAGGTCCCTCTTCAGAGAGCGGAGGCGA
>JBIPNA010000482.1:0-2507 GCA_044375665.1 Catalimonadaceae bacterium | reverse complement strand
CGAAACAGGAGAAGCAAGTGGAAAGATATTTGATGGGCAAACCCTTCGACGCCTTTTCCCCTTCCTGAAACCTTATCTCGGCACCTTCTGGGTATTGGTTTTACTTACGGTAAGTCTGGGCTTCCTGAGTCCCCTGCGCCCTATCCTTATCCAGTATGCCATAGACGAGCATGTCAGCAAAGGGAATCTTTCAGGGCTGAACCAAATGCTGCTCTGGATGCTGGGCCTGCTCTTCCTCCAGGCCATAGGGACTTACTTTCAAACCTATTTAAGTTCCTGGCTGGGACAAACCATCATCCGGGATATCCGGATCCGGCTGTACAACCACATTCTTCATCTCAAAGTCAGGTTTTTCGATACCACCCAGATCGGCCGGCTTATCACCCGCAATATTTCTGATGTGGAAACCATTGCCGATGTGTTCAGCGAAGGCCTTGCAGCCATGGCCGGAGACCTTTTGCAGCTGGTTTTCATCCTCATTTATATGTTTTACATCGACTGGAAGCTTACCCTCATCAGCTTGTCGATGCTGCCTCTGCTGGTTATTTCCACCTACATTTTCAAAGAAAAAATAAAAGTCACCTTTAATGAAGTGCGCAGCGCCGTGGCCAACCTGAACACTTTTGTGCAGGAACACCTGACGGGTATGAGCGTGGTCCAGATTTTCGGTGCCGAAGACCGCGAGTTCAAAAAGTTTGAGGCCATCAACAACCAGCACCGAAAGGCCAATGTACGCTCGGTGCTCTATTACTCGGTATACTTTCCGGTTGCCGAAGTCATTTCTGCCATCGGCACCGGATTGCTGGTCTGGTATGGCTCCCACGGTGCCCTGCAGGGAACCTGTACACTTGGAGTGCTTACCGCCTTCATCATGTACATTGCCATGTTTTTCAGACCCATCCGAACCATCGCCGACCGGTTCAATACCTTGCAGCTGGGCCTGGTAAGCACCGAAAGAATCCTTAAGCTCCTTGACCACAGCGACCCCGTTCAGGATTCAGGAAATGCACGGCCAGACCACCTTTCAGGGAGCATCCAATACAAAAATGTAGGGTTTTCGTATATCCACGGGCAGCCCATCCTCAAAGACATTTCGTTCAGCGTTCCAGCCGGAAAATCTCTTGCACTGGTAGGTGCTACCGGCTCCGGAAAATCCACCATCCTCAACCTGCTAACCCGGTTTTATGACCACCAGGAAGGACAAATTCTCCTGGACAACATCCCACTGGAATCCTATGCGCTTGGGTTTCTGCGACATAAAATCGGTCTCGTTCTGCAGGATGTCTTTCTGTTCAGGGGCAGTATTCTCGACAACATCACCCTGGGCAACAGTGAGATTTCTGAAGAGGAAGTACAGGAAGCCGCAAGGCTGGTGGGAGCCGATCAGTTTATCGGGCAACTCCCGGGCGGATATCATTACAATGTGATGGAGCGTGGGAACACGCTCTCGGTTGGCCAAAGACAGTTGATTTCATTTGTAAGGGCCATGGTCTACAAACCAGCCATCCTCATTCTGGATGAAGCAACGAGCAGCGTAGACACCGAAACAGAATTGCTCATCCAGAAAGCCATTGCCAGAATTATGGAAGGACGCACCTCGGTTGTGGTGGCCCACCGCTTGTCAACCATTCAAAAAGCAGACCAGATCCTGGTTCTCGAAAAAGGCGAAATAGTGGAACGAGGCAGACACGAAGAACTTCTGGCCATGAAAGGAGTTTATGCCAATCTGCACGAAATTCAGTATCAGACCCATGTTTTGTGAGAACCACCTTGGAAACTCGTGAAAATTCGGTCTTTTTTGCTGGCGAATCAGCCTCTATGCAAACCAAACCCTTCATGGTCGGGATAACAGGCGGAAGTGCTTCCGGCAAAACGATGTTTATCAAAAAGCTGGTCGAAGCCTTCCCCCAGGATCAAATCTGTTTGCTTTCGCAAGACAACTATTACCGCGATCGTCACCTCCAGCCGAAAGATGAAAAGGGCGTTGAAAACTTCGACCTCCCCGAAAGCATCGACCATGAGCAGTTTATTCAGGATGTCCGGCAACTCCACCATGGCAAAACGGTCATCAAAAAAGAATATACCTTCAACAATCCGGATGTCGTTGCCCGAATGCTTGAATTTCAGCCGGCACCTGTTATTGTGGTCGAAGGCATTTTTGTTTTTTATTTCCCCGAAATCCTCAGGCAACTCGACCTGAAAATCTTCATCGATGCCGAAGAGCACATCAAACTCAAAAGGCGCATTAAAAGAGACGGACAGGAAAGAGGATACGATATGGAAGATGTGCTTTACCGGTACGAGCACCATGTAGCCCCAACTTTCGACCGCTACATAAAGCCATTTAAGTCCGAAGCCGACCTCATCATTCCCAACAACAGGCACTTCAACAATGCCCTCGATGTTCTGGTCACCTTTCTGAAAGCCAGAACCGCAAAATCGTAAGGACCAAAAGGTTTTGGGCGGCATTTCCGGCTATTTGCTGCAAACCCTCACCCGCACCGCCC
>JBIPNA010000117.1:0-9731 GCA_044375665.1 Catalimonadaceae bacterium | reverse complement strand
CATCAATGCTGGTATTGTATAGAACCGCATTATTGATGTACACACTATCGATGCTGGTTTTCAGTAAGACCATTTCTGTTTGTCCAAAACGAAGCTGTCCATCAATTTCTGTGTTGGGAGAAAGCTTTACCGGAACATCCAGCAAATCGAGCAGCGGATTAAGGTCTTTAATGTTCAACTTCGCAGAAATGCCATATTCTTTTGCTTCAAGTCGTCTTTTCCTGGCAAAATCTTCCTGATTGATGGCCGCCTTATTTCTGATCAGCCTGCCGTATTCGTCGACCATAGCCAGGACATCTTCCACCAATTTCCGGTATTTGAAAGACCCCTCCAGAACAGCATCCACCAGGGGTGACCGAAAGGAAAAAGTTTTCTTTCCCTTGTCGATATGCGACTCGATTGAAACCTCGTTCAGATCAAGCCGCTCGTCTCTCAGCAGCACACGAACATTTCGCAACTGACTGCTTCCCAAAAAATTATCAAAGTCAAAGCCGGTAAAGTGCATGGCTACTTCTGCTGAAATATCCAGCGGTTCGGCCATAAGCTTCAGGGGTTTCAGGTTGGCCCTTCCCAGCACGGCTTCAAAATCAACAATTTCCCGGCCCTTCCTCAGGTCGATGTTGCCTTTTCCATTGAAAATAAGATGCCTGTCTTTAATCTGAAGATTTCCGGTAAATCTTTCCTTCGTAAACCGTCCTTCTGTATGGATATTGGCGTATTCATATCCCAAAACCCCAAACCTGGCAATGTCTGCCTTCAGGGCTACATCGGCGGTAGAAGGTAGAAATCCTTTCCCCTCAAAGGTTCCGTCGAAATCGATGTTTTGCACATACCGGGTCTGCTTCAGCAATTCTCCCAGCTGGAAGGAGCTGGTTTTCAACCGCCCATTGTAGGTGCTGGCCTGAAGTTGATCGGCAATTTTCATCTGCATATCCGCATACAGTGTGCCCAGACGGGTTTTGAAAGTGCTACGGGTTACAAAGTTTTTAAAGAAGCCTGTGAAAGAGCCGGAGACATCAAAAACCCCAAACTTGGCCAGATAGTCTGCAGCTTCTGGTCCGGTATAAAAGGCCAGGTCGGCTGGGTTAACAAAAGAGGGTTTAAGGCGGATATCGGCAAAAGTTTCGTCCACTTCCGGCAATCCCCTGAGATTAATACTACCTGTAAGAAAAGTATTCCGGCCTGTAAACACATTGAGGCGGGTTCCCCGGATGTTGTCTACAGTACCTTCAATTTTTCCAGAAACGGTATAGGTTTCGAACCAATCTTTCAGAGCAGGTGCAAACAAAGAAAGATCCTGGGTTTGAATGACCGAACTATCCAACCTGGCATGAACATCTACGAGGTGGTTGAAGTCGGAAAAGTCGGCTGTCGACTTGTACTGAAAAGCGAGGGAGTCCCGAAGGAAGCTTTCTCCAATTTCGGCTTTAAGTTTTCCAAAAAGCATGTCTTGTTTGGTAAACCGAAAGTGTGTACTCAGGGTATGGATGTCTAATCCCGTGGCCGCATCTGAACCCCTTAGTCCCTGGGCATCAAGCCTGATGGTATCCCTGCGCTGCCAGAAATTTTCCACGAGTCCGGACACACCCCGAAGTTTGAAATGGAAATAATCAAACTGATTTGGGAGACGATTTTCGCGTTCATCGAAGTAAGAAAAGGTGACATCCCGGAGCAGGGTCTTGTCGATGGAAAAAGTGCCTGGATTAAGCGATCGGGTGGTATCACCGCCATCCACCCAATCCTGAATAGCTGTAACGAATTCATCAATATTGAGCTCCCCATCTGTCTTGTTTTTGCAGAGGTTGATGGTTCCTTTCCTTATTTCCACAAGGTCGAGCCGGATGTTTTTTTCCAGAAGTGAAGATAGTTTCAGGTTGACCCGGATACTGGGAATGTCCAGCATTACTTTTTTCTGCTTGTCCAAAACCCGAACCCCTTTTATGTGGGCAAAATCAACCCAATCGAGATAGAAAGCCGAAATCTGACAATCAAACCCCAGCTTTTCAGAAGCCTTCTCCGCTAAAAAACGAACGATGAAGGTCTGTACTGTCTGGGTTCTGAGGCTAAAGGCGATGACTGCAAAAAACAAAAAGAACCAGACCGTCAGCCAAAACAGAAGGCGCAGCAGCCTGACAAGCGGATGCAGGTTCAGTATGGACTGATTTTGTGTCAAAAAATTAAACCTGTGAGTGGTTCATAATCAGGAACAAAGATACAGTCATTTCCCAAATTAATTGAAGTGGATCCGGGATAAAATGACCAGAATGAAAGTTGCTTTTCTTCTGCCTTATCCGGGACTTCAGGCAGGACGAAAAACCAGATGAAAATGGATGGGTACTTCTGTTTCCCAATCGGGTATGTACCCGGGGTTTCGGGGCTTCACAAAAACACCAAAATCCTTGAGCTGCAACCTGTATCGACCATCCAAAACCCTGACTTTGCCATTTTTGGACAAGAGGAAAGTAAATTGTGTGGTTTGCAGTGAGTCGGCCAGTTCCATTTGGCATTGCCAAACATGTGTAGCCCCGCTGATCCCCAGAGAATCTAGTCCAAGCCGGAATTCACTTCGGCCTACAAACCGGCTGCTTTGAACCATATCAAGCCGAAACTGCTGTCCTCTGATGGACTTTAAACGGGGAAAACTATCCAGCAAAATTCGCTTGGCCAGCTCCCAATCCGGAAAGGTTTTGGCCAAGATCCTGCTTCTGCCTGCCAGGTCTCCCTCCAGAAAACAACCTATAAAGGCATCTTTTTCTTCAACCAAATGGCCGGAAGAAGGAATGAACCGGCCAATGAGTGGAGCCAGATCCCTTTTTCGGACAGTCCAGTCGATATAGGATGCCTGGGTGTCCAGTTCCAGGAGCAAGGCATTGGGGATGGGCGCAAGGGCTTCCCTGAGGGCTTCTTCCCGGGCATCGGGTCCCGAATGGGTCTGGCAAGCCGCGAAGGCAAGACAACAAACCGAGGAAAGGAAGAAGGAGAATAAACGCATGAAAAAAAACAAACGGGATGCAAAAGTCGGCATTCCTGATGAGGCGAGGTGGCAAATCCTTCCTTTTTAAAAAACATTAACAAATCCAGGCAGTTGACAGTCATCTATTGGGTCAGGATATTTGGCATATTTGCGACCTCAAAAAGTTACGCTCATCAACCATATGAAAATCAGCCTCCTGTATTCCGTGCTCCTGGCAGCCTTGTTGCCAGGTTTTGCAAATGCCCAGGCCAAAAAAGCTGCTCCTCTGAAAGAAAGCCGCAGTACGGGCCACGACATCCGGTTTAAGGTGAAAGGGATGAAGGATACCACCGCCATCATCGCGCACTACTATGGCGACAACCAATATATACCCAAAGACACCGCCCGGTTCGACAACAAAGGCAATCTTCGGTTTGAAGGCAAGAAAGATCTTCCTGAAGGGGTGTATCTGCTGGTTTTACCCAAAAACCGGTATGTTGAGTTTCTGGTTGGAGAGCAGGTTCAAAGTATGGAGTTCGATACATTGGACATCATCGGGTCAATGACCATCAAAGAAGGGGCAGAAAACAAGGTTTTTTATGCATACCAGAAGATGATGTCTGCCAAGACAAAAGAGGCAGGTCCCTTGAAAACCCAATTGTCGAAAACCAAAAATGCCGACAGCCTGGCGCAAATCAGAAAGCAACTGGAAGCGATCGACAAAGAAGTGAAAACATTCCGGGAAAAGCTGTTCACCGAGAATCCCAATTCTTTCTCGGTGAAGCTGTTTAAATCGGCCCAGGAGCCAGAGGTGCCTGAACCGCCTGTTTTGGCCAACGGACGGAAGGATTCCATTTTTCAATTCCGGTACTATAAAAGCCACTTTTTCGACAACATTGATTTCACCGACGACCGGATGATCCGCACACCACTGTTCCATGGAAAAGTAGAACAGTACATCACCAAGCTTACTTTACAGATTCCGGATTCCATCAATAAAGAAGCCGACTACCTGCTGGATAAATCCAAAAGCAAAGAGATTTTCAAATACCTGGTCTGGTGGATTACCAACAACTACGAAAAGAGCCAGATCATGGGCATGGATGCAGTTTTTGTGCACATGGCCAAAAACTACTATCTGAACGGGAAAGCATTTTGGGTAGATTCGGCCATTGTTTCAAAAATCCGGGATCGGGCCAAAATCCTGGAGCCGATTTTGATTGGGAAACGGGCCCCAAATATGTGGCTCACAGATTCGGCAGGCAAGCTGTTTACGCTGGATGGCTTCAAAGCAAAAGCAACGGTTTTATATTTCTGGGATCCCAATTGCGGACATTGCCAAAAAGAAACGCCGAAGCTTCATGAGTTTTGGGAAAAGCAGAAAAGCAAAGGCATCGATGTTTTTGCTGTTTCCATCGACCGGAAACCAGATGACTGGAAGAAATACATCCGGGAGAAGAAGTTGCACTGGACCAATGTATGGGACAGCTATACTGCCACCGATTTCAGAAACATGTACGATATCTACAGTACCCCGGTGATTTATCTGCTCGACGAAAACAAAAAAATACTTGCCAAACGAATCGGGGTTGACCAATTGCCTGATTTTTTTGACAACTATTTCAAGGACAAACTGGGCAATAGTGTACGGGAATAGGTACACTTTATAAATCATTAAGGCCAAAGGAAAAGGTGTATCCCTTCCCAAAAGGGAATCTGGTGTTTTGGAAAACGGAAGGCCTGTTTAAATTGGCGCCGTATTAAACAAAACTATGCATCTCTTTACTGTTGACCAGGACCCTGCCCTGAACCGTGCGTTTTTAGAATTCCCGGTAAGGCTCTACAAGGACAATCCCCATTGGATTCGCCCTTTGGACCAGGACGTTGAAGACGTCTTCAATCCATCAAAGAATAAGTTTTTCAGATCTGGCGAATGTATCCGCTGGATTCTGAAATCAACCTCCGGCGAAACCATTGGTCGTGTAGCTGCCTTTTACGACCGGAGGGTTTGGAAACCCGGAAAGCCCAAGGTGGGTGGAATGGGCTTTTTTGAATGCATTGACCAACAGGAAGCCGCCGATCTGTTGTTTATAGCCTGCGAAAACTGGCTCACCGAAAAAGGTCTGGATGCCATGGATGGGCCAATCAATTTTGGAGACAGGGACAAACACTGGGGTGTTCTTGTGGAAGGATTCGACCGGGAACCCAATTATGGAATGCCCTATACACTTCCTTACTATCCAGCATTATTTTCCGGCTATGGGTTCCAGGTTTTTTACTACCAGCACACCTATTACAGGACCGTTTTAAAGCCGCTTTCTCCCAGATTACTGGAAAAGTACGAAAGGGTAAAGCAGGACTCTGCCTATCAATTTATGCATTGGGAGCCTAAAAAGGCAGATTTTTTCATCAAAGCATTCACCGAAATCTACAATCAGGCCTGGGCACGACATGCCGGAGTGGCCCAAATGCAGGAAGTCCATGTAAAAGCGCTTTTCCAAAAAATGAAACCCGTGATGGACAAAAGGCTCCTCTGGTTTGGCTTTTACAAAGAGCGACCCATTTGTTTTTTTATCATGCTTCCCGAACTCAACCAGGTGTTCAAACATGTAAATGGCAAATTGGACTGGTGGGGAAAACTGGTATTTATCTGGTACCGATACATTCAAAGATCGTCCAGAATGTTTGGGGTGATTTTTGGGGTTGTGCCGGATTTTCAGGGAAAAGGTTTGGAGGGCGCCATTGTGGTGGCCTGTAAAAGTACGGTTGTGAAAGCTGGCTATAAAGCCCTTGAGATGAATTGGATTGGAGATTTCAATCCCAAAATGATTCACTTAATGGATAGTCTCGAGGCCGATCTGGTGAAGCGGCATGCCACCATGCGCTTGTATTTTGACCGGAGTTTCCCATTTGAACGCGAAAAAGCCATTTAGCTATGGGTTGGCTGAACGATATTTTGTCTCTGGTTTATCCGGAGCAATGTGTGGTTTGTACCGGTCCGGTATTGCCGGCCGAGGACCATGTATGTCTTGGTTGCCGGACGACATTGCCGGGGCTCCTCACCAGCCCCATCAGCAACCATCTCCCTCTGAAGAACCGATTTGAAGGTTTACTGCATCTGGAGCATGTACTGGTGTTTCTGCAATTTTCGAAGGGTGGTAGCACCCAAAGACTTTTGCATGCCTTAAAATATGGCCGAAGGCCTGAAGTGGGTCAGGTGCTGGGGCGGCTGATGGCGGCTGCGCTGGAAGAAAGGGGTTTAAAAAACGCCTTTGACCTGATTTTGCCCATTCCTTTGCACAGTGGGAAACTGAAGACCCGCGGTTATAATCAGGCCATGGAGTTTGCCATAGGTTTGGCCCAGGGATTTGCCTGCCAGGCGAGCGATGAAATCCTGATCCGGAAAAAAGCAACGGAAACCCAGACAAGAAAGGGTAAATTGGAGCGGATTCTGAACGTAAAGGAGGTTTTTGCCCTGGATGAATCTCAGCGCCACCTGTTGCGGAACCAACGGATTCTACTGGTAGACGATGTGGTTACCACCGGCTCAACCCTTGAGTCATGCGGAAGGCTCCTGGAGCGGGAGCCCATAGGCAATCTAAGCATAGCCACAATTGCCATGGCCTGAGTTTGGCAGATGCAGTAAATTGGTTTAAGTTTCGCATTAATAAGCCTTATTTAACCATTTTCATGCTCAACCAATGTATCCGGCCCATACTTGGGCTATTAGTTTGCTCCCTGATGTTGATTCCCTCCGCATTTGCGACCCACATTGTTGGAGGAGAATTCAAAATGAAGTCTTTGGGGTTGTACAAATATTCCATCGAACTGTTTCTTTATTTCGATGATGTAAATGGAAGTACAGGCGCATTGGATCAGTTTGTAACCTATACCATTTACCGCAAAAGCAATAATGTTCTGGTTCGGGTAATTCCTTCTGTGCCGCTTACCGAAGAAACCATCATCAATTATACCGCCAGTGCCTGTGGAACGGCCGGAAATGCGGTGCGGACCCGGGTTTTGCGGTACTACCTGGAAGAGACCTTTAATCCACAGCAATTTTCCGATCCGGCAGGATATTACCTTGCCTGGGAAAGATGTTGCCGGAACAATGGCATCAATAACATTCAAAACCCCGGAGATGTTGGTCAGACTTTTCTGATTGAATTTCCGGCCATCCAAAAGAATGGGGACTTTTTTGAAAACGACTCCCCGGTTTTTAAACCGGTGGGCAACTCGCTTTTCTGTATCAACCAAACATCCACCATCGACTTTTCGGCTACAGACATTGATGGGGACTCGCTGGTGTATGATCTGGTAGATCCTCTCAAATCGACCATTGCAAACAACAATGATCCTACAGCTGAAGTGGCAGGTGCAGCCCCCTATCCGGGCATCGACTGGCTCGCAGGATACAATACCCAGGTTCAAATAAAAGGCGATCCTGGCCTGACCCTCAATCGCAAAACGGGGATTTTGTCCCTCAAGCCAACGGTTCAAGGGCTTTTTGTTTTTGCCGTTCGCTGTTCTGAGTACCGGAATGGGAAGAAAATCGGAGAAGTCCGGAGGGAATTTCAACAGGTGGTCATCAACTGCCCTGTCAATACACCACCGGTTATTTCCATTCCAAATCCTGTCGGCGGAACCATTGTCCAGAGCGATACTTTGCGGATCACCAACAATTCCCAGTCAAAAACCTGTATTCAGGTAAAAGCCAAAGACTTTCAGGTTGGACAAACAGTCCGGCTTATTGCCATTCCGCTCAATTTCCAGCCCATAAGTGCCATTACAGGCGACACCATCAAAGTGATTGCTTCCGCCACCGATACTGCCCGGCTTTCGTTTTGTCTTCCTGCATGTGTAGGCTCCACTCCCCAAAATCCTTTTCACATGCGGGTGCTTGTGCAGGACAATGGCTGTGCAGGTGCTCTTTCCGACACGCTCGAAATATTTATTGTGTTGAACGTACCGCCACGTACGGTGCCTGGTCTCGAACTGCTTCCACCCGACAGCATAATAGAAATTGCCTCGGAAGAAGACCTTGATCTTCAGGCCAAAACCCTGGTGGAGCCCGGCCAGTTCAACCAGTTGAAGGTCGAAGTTCAAAACAACCGGAATCAGGTGCTGAGCCTTGGTAGCCTGGGCATGTTTTTTCCTGACGGTTCGGGCGTCGGACCCATTACCCGCCGGCTGGACTGGAGGGCACCCTGCCTTCCTCCCGCAAACCAACCTTTGACGCTGAACATGCGGGTTTCCACCCTGTTTTGCAACCAAAATGCCAGTGTCACCAAAAAAGTAAAAATCCGGGTCGTCCCACCAGGCGCAACGATCCAGATCCGCCTGAAGGATCAGGATTCACTGGCTAAAAAACTGACCATCCGGTCCGATTATGGAAAATCTTTACCCCTTACATTAATCGGAAGAGGATTGCCTTCCAAAGCCGTAAGCCTCACCAGCCTGCAGCCCGAAACCGCATTGGCAGCATCAGGAATCTCTTTTTTACCCCAGCAAGGGCAAGGACAGGTAGAATCTCCCTTCATTTGGGAACCAGAATGCAGCCATACCGGGTATCCCAAAAGCCTGACATTCTTAGCCAACACCCTGGTATGCAACCAAACCAGAAGCGATACCCTTCAGTTGGTTTTTGAGCCCAATCCCTTTGATGCCTTCTCCTTCGAGGGCATCAATCTGCTGACCATCAATGGCGATGGGAAAAATGATTTTCTTCGGCTTGAAGATGTGCTGGGCGGAAAAGGGTGCGATTTGCAATTTGAGGGCATAGACGTTTTCGACCGTTGGGGAAAGCGGGTGTACCACCAGACCGATCCAAATTTCGCCTGGCCGGAAAGTTCGAAAGAAAATGGGACCTATTTTTATCTCATCCGGATTTCAGGGAAATCGTTTACAGGCTGGATTCATCTGGTTGAAAAATCTTAACCTGACCGGGCTGGCAAACATTCCGAAAATCTGATAGCCTACGATTTTTGCGACCAGGCATCGGTTATAAAACTGATATACAAATGTTCTACTGTTTGAATCCCACTCGTTCGGAGCGCTCCAAAGGGTTTCCCCTAACTTCGCATGATATGCATGGATTTCTATGGCCCATAGTGGATTCGTAGAAGTAACTCTTCGAATAAGGGGTATTTTGTAAGTTAGACTCGCACAACGAATGTCTAATGCAGAATCTGGATAAAAAACAAAAAGGCCGCCCTTTCGGGACGGCCCCTTTTCAAAAGCAAAGGATTAAGGTACCAGGAACCGGAAAGAACGCACCTCCCGATCAGTTCTAATCCTGAGCAAATGCATTCCGGATGGCAGGGAAGACACGGGTATGGAACCCTGGACGGCATCAAATGGAAGATTCCAACTCTTTCCATCTACTGACATCACCTGAGCATCCAAAACGATTTGGGATTTTGGCAGTTTTACAAAAAGGAAATCCCTGACCGGATTTGGATACAGTTCCCAGCCATGTGCGCCTGTTTCGGTTACGCTGGTGTTGATGCCAATGGAGATGTCATCCAAATGAAGATCGAAGTCGTTGGTATTGTCGATATTACCTTCAGTTGCTTTGAAGCCAATCTTCAGAAGCTGGCCTGAAAAAGGACTGAGGTCGACTGTTTTTCCTACCAGCTGATTGGTGAGGCCAGAGGTTGAGGTAAAGGCCTGGATGCGAAACCAGGTTAACCCGCAATCGGTACTGGCCATCACGTTGAGGGAATCGTCAGATCCCATGGCGTCGGCGATGGAGAAATTCCTTTCGGTGACCGCCAGT